>NZ_JBFBBD010000006.1:0-180496 GCF_040689515.1 Streptomyces sp. NPDC051173 | reverse complement strand
TGCGGAGCGAGCGCTTCCAGCGGGCCGTCGTTGTCGATGACGAAGTCGGCCACGGCCAGGCGCTGTTCGCGCGTGGCAGCGCCGCCGACCGGCTCTTCGCCGTGTCACCGCGGGGAAAGCGCTTGACGGCCTCGCGGGTGCTCCGGAAGCGTGTGCCGATCCGAGGAGAGGACACCCGCGTGGGCGTGAACAAGGAGCGGATGCTGGCCGGGGACTGGTACGTCCCCGACGACGAGGAACTGCGCGAGGAATCCGAGCGCCGGGCCGAGCTGTGCGCGGCGTACAACGCGGCCGTGCCGTCCCCGGCGGAGCGCCGGGAAATTCTTGGAAAACTGCTCGGGTCGGTCGGGGAAAGGGTGCGCATCCGCCCTCCTTTCCATTGCGACTTCGGCTCGTACATCAGCATCGGTGCGGATACGTTCGTCAATTTCGGCGCGGTGTTCCTGGACGCGGCGCCCATCACGATCGGGGCGGATGTCCAGATCGGCCCGAACGTCCAGCTGGTGACGCCGACTCACGCCCTGGATCCGGAGCTCCGGAGGGCCGGGTGGGAGCGGGGCCTGCCCATCGTGGTCGGGGACAACGTCTGGCTGGGCGCGGGGGTCATCGTCTGCCCAGGGGTGACCATCGGCGAGAACACCGTGGTCGGGGCCGGGGCGGTGGTGACCAAGGATCTGCCGTCCGGTGTGCTGGCCGTCGGGAATCCGGCCCGTGTCGTACGGGCGCTGGACGAGCGTGACGCCGCGGTGCCGCCCGCGTCCGGGTGAGCCGGGTGCCCGCTCGCGGGCCGGTGGTTCCGGCCATGCAGCCCCCGCCAGGCGGTCCGGGCGGGCCGTCCGCGGGGCCTTCCGGTTCGCTCGCGGCGACCGGCTCCGTACAGCGAGGGGAGCCGGTCGGCGTCTTCACGGAATTGCCGCCACCGCCCCTGGCGGATAATCGATGACCATCTTTTCCCGCGCTTCCCCGCGCATTGACAATCATGTTGCGCACCGTGGAATGTGAAGCAGCCGAAAAGGCGATGGAGATATTTGCGGGAATCAAGGATCTCCGTCTCCTTTCCCGATTCCGCGGAGGAACCCGTGAAAAGACGCTCGTGGTTCGCTGCACTGAGTCTCACCCTCGTCCCCCTGGCCGCGCTCACGGCCGTGCCCGCGGCGCAGGCCGTCGGCACCGGTTCGGGCACCGCCGCCGTGCACCAGTCGGACAGCCGGCTCTCCCGGCCGCACCCGGAGCTCAACGGCCGGCGCCTCAAGGGCTTCGACAGCGCCCCCGTCTATCTCATCCTCGACGGCAGGCGCCGCTGGATCCCCAATCCGGCTACGTACAACAACCTGTTCCGCAGCTGGGACGGCATTCAGTCCGTCGTCGACATCAACAGCATCGACAGCGGCGGGCAGCTGTCGGACGGCGCCTTCCTGGGCAAGTCGCCCAACGCGCCGCAGGTCTATCTGATCAGCAACGGCGTCAAGCGCTGGATCACCAGTCCGGCCGCGATGGACAAGTACGACTTCGCCTGGAACAAGATCGTCAATCTGTCCCCCGTCGTCATCGACTCCATCCCCACCGGCGCCTCCATCTCCTGACCCGCGCGCGAGGGTCCACCCGCGCCCCCGGGTGGACCCTCGCGGCGCTCGGGGACTTTTCCGTCCCGTGGGGCAGAGGGCTGCAACCCCTCAACAGCCTTTGTTGTCATACTTGTTATGAGTGCAGAAGCGAAGAGGAAAGCGACCTCGGTCCTCGCGCGCCGGCTGGGCGTCGTGCTCGGCGCGGTCGGCCTCGCGGCGCCCTTGACCGTCGCGATCGGCGGCTCGGCGCAGGCGGCGGCGCCGGCCTGTACGACGCGGACGGGCCCGTATCAGAAGGAGGCCGAGAAGTTCCTGGGCAGACCGGTCGACGGCCGCCAGTCGGCGGCGGACTGCCGGGCGGTCCAGAGCTACCAGACCAGGAACGGCATCAGGCCGAACATCGGCTACGCGGGCCCGGTGACCTGGGCCGCGATGCAGGCGGAGAGCACCCGGCGCGATCCCGACGCGGACGGGAAGTGCCCCGTGAACAAGGGGCGCGTCGCCTGCGTCGACCTCAGCCGTCAGATCAGCTGGATACAGGACGGCAAGGCCGTCAAGTTCGGCCCCGTGCCGGTGCGGACGGGCCGGAAGGGCCATGTCACGCGGACGGGCGCGAAGAAGATCTACTGGCGCTCGGTCGACCACTGGTCCACGCTCTACAACGTCCGCATGCCCTATGCCCAGTTCTTCGACGGCGGCGAGGCGTTCCACGCGATAGCCGGCAGCGTCTGGTCGCCGCCGGGCTCGCACGGCTGCGTCAACATGCGCACAGGCGACGCGAAAACGTACTGGTCCATGCTCCACAACGGCGACAACGTCTTCGTCTACGGCCGCAAGCCCGGCACCTGAACCGCACACCCGCACCGGAAGGGCCCGGGGCCCACGCCGCCGGGCCCTTCGCCTGCGAACACCCTTAGGGGTGAAGAGAGTTCCCACACCTTCTCCGCTTACCGGACCCTCCGCTAGAAAGGTGGCAAGTCCTCTCAGACGGGTGGTCGCGGATGACAGCGGAACTCCCAGGATTCGTCGGCCTCTCCGTCCGGCTGACGGGTTTCGACGCCTTCGATCTGTACGCGACCGGAATGGTCCGGCTGTACCACGACACGACGCTCGACCAGCTCGGGCGCGAGGCGGTCGGCCGCTTCCTGGCAGACCTGGAGGCCGTGGGAGGCGACCCGGACCGGCTGGTGGACGAGACCTCGCGTGACATCGCCCGCGCCATCACGCACCTGTGGTACCTCGGCGTCTGGCCGCAGCTCGCCCGGTCCGTCCACTCCGCGCTGGGCCGGGAGCAGGCGAACGCCGCCTTCACGGTCTCACCCGAGGCGTACACGGAGGGCCTGGTCTGGCGGACCTTCCACGGGCACCCCGCGGGCGCCAAGGCACCCGGGTTCGGCACCTGGGCCGATCCGCCACCGGGCGCGAGCGTGCCGGCTCACGCCGACGCGGGCCTGGGCGGCGCTTGATGACCACGGCGGCACCGCACCCCGGGCACCACGACGTGATCGTGGTCGGCGCCGGGCTGGCCGGCACGCTCGTCGCCAAGGAACTGGGCGACCGGGGCTGGCGGGTGCTCGTCCTGGAGGCCGGCACGGACACCTTGAGCACCTGGCCCGGCCACCTCGACGCCCTCGACACCTTCTACTCCGCTTCGGCCAAGGTCCCCAACTCGCCCTACCGCGCCAATCCCGCCGCCCCCTCCCCCGACGTCCTCGACGTCGGGGGACTGCCCGGCGGCGGCTACCACGCCGACGGCTACTTCCTCCAGGACGGCCCCCTGCCGTACGGGAGCGACTATCTGCGGGCCGCGGGCGGCACCACGCTGCACTGGCTCGGCCTCACGCCGCGCATGCTCCCGGAGGACTTCGCCGTCCGCAGCGCCTACGGATACGGCAGGGACTGGCCGATCGGATACGCCGAGCTGGAGCCGCACTACCGCGCCGCCGAACGGGAGTTGGGCGTCGCGGGCGACGCCGCCGAGCAGGCCGAGGCCATCGGACTGCCCTTCCCCGAAGGCTATGTCTATCCGATGCGGGAGATCCCCCGCAGCCACCTCGACCGCCTCCTCGCCGCCGGGCTCGACGGGCTCGCCTTCAGGGAGTCCGACGACGCGCCGGAGACCGTCCTGTGGGTGGTCACCACCCCGCACGCCCGCAACAGCACTCCGGACCCGCGCTACGACGGGGGCCGCGGATACCGCCCCGTCGGTGCGGCCGGTCTGCCCAACTACGGCGAGCGGTGCGTGGGCAACGCCTCGTGCGTGCCGATCTGCCCCGTGCAGGCCAAATACACCCCGCTCAAGACCCGGGCCCGCTGGGACCGCCGGGTCGCGCTCGTCACCCAGGCCGTCGTCAGCCGCGTCCTGACCCGGGGCGACGGCCGGGTGTTCGGCGTCGAGTATCTGGCGTACGACGACCCGGCCTCTCCCGCGCACACCACGCACACCGCCGAGGCCGACGTCGTCGTCCTGGCCGCGCACGCCGTCGAGAACGCCAAGCTGCTCCTGCTCTCCGGGCTCGCCGGCCGCAGCGGGCAGGTGGGCCGCAATCTCATGGATCACCCGGTGCTGCTCACCTGGGGGCTGCTGCCCGCGCCGGTGGGGCCCTTCCGCGGCCCGGCCTCGACCTCCGGTCTGGAGAGCTTCCGCGCGGGCCGCCTCCGGCGCGACCGCGCCCCCTTCCGTATCGAGATCAGCAACTGGGGCTGGAGCCGGCCGACCGGCGCGCCCGCCACCGACGTGGCCCGGCTGCTCGGCATCACCGGCGACTCCGGGCAGCCGCGCGGCAGGAGCCTGTTCGGGAGCGCGCTGCGCGCGACCCTGGGCGAGGAGATCGGCCGCCAGTTCTCCCTCCAGTTCGCGCTGGAGCAGGAGGCCGAGGAGCGCAACAGGGTCACCCTCGACCCGGGCCTGCGCGACCGGCTCGGCATCCCCGGCCGCGCCTCACCTACGACCTGTCGGACCGGGTGAAGCGCGGGATGGCCGCCGCGAAGACCGTCTCCGACCGGATCTTCGCCCTGCTCGGCGCCGACGACCGCACCGCGTACGGCCCGGGCCCCTTCGCTCCCGGCCACTTCCGCTTCGCCGGGCGCGACTGGGTCTTCCACGGCGCCGGGCACGGGGCGGGCACGCACCTCATGGGCCACTCCCGCTTCGTCACCGGCTACCCCGCCCGGCTGCCGTACAGCAAGGACCATGTCCCCGTCGCGCTGCGGCACTTCGGGGTCGAGGCGCTGGAGACGTTCCTGCGCATCGAGCACCCGGCGTACGTGGCCGGGCCGCCCGGTCACCCTTCGGTGGCGGACGACGAGGGGTGGACCTCGATCGGGCAGTTCTACCGCACGATCGGCGTGGGCCTGAGGCGGCTGGCGGAGGAGCTGGGCGAGGCGGAGCTCTTCCGCGGCGACCCCGTCCGGCAGGCCGGCCCCGAGCACTTCTACAACTCCGGCGGCGAGATCTTCCCGGTCACGGACCTGGCCTCCGCGCTGGAGGCCCTGCGGGTCATCACCGAGCAGGGCGAGGGCGCGGACCGCACGGTCTTCAACAGCGACGACCGCGTCTTCGGCGAGGCCAGGGAGCCCGCGCACTACTTCCGGTTCGACGAGATCCGCAGGCAGCGGACGTACGGGCCGTACGACACACCCGCCTCCGGCCCCACGGGCCCGGCCCTCGACGTGGACTGGGCGGGGGCGTATCCCATCGATCCGCGGGCCAAGGTGGCGGACTACCCGGCGGGGAGCGAGGTGCGCCGGGCCGCCGACCTGTTCAACGTGGGGTACGCGGGGCTGTTGTGCGTTATCGAGGACGCCTTCACCGGGCGTCCGGAGGCTCTCGGCAGAGCCGTGCCCGGGATGCCGGCGCTGCGTGAGCTCGCCGAGCGGATCTGCCGCAATCAGCATCCCGATCCGGCGCGGCGGGAGCGGGGCCTGTACGCGAGCCCGACGTACGAGATCACGGAGGAGCACTTCGCGCGGGCGCGCGGCGGGGACGGCCTGCCCCGCTGAGCGCGCCCGCGCCCGGAAGGTGACGGGTCAGCTCGCGCCCTCGATCGCCCGCTCGCGGTAGCGGCAGTAGAGCTTCGCCGTGTCCCCGAAGCGGCTCCAGGGGTCCGCTGCGACATGGCCGTCCACCAGCCGGAACTGCTCCAGCGCCGCCACGTGACGCTGCTGCTGCACCAGGAAGAACGCCAGCAGATGGCGGACTTCGGCGAGCCGCGGATGTGTCGGCGGTACGGCCGGCAGGTCGGCGAGTACGGCGTCGACCATGGCCCTGGCCTCCGGCGTGCGGTAGGCCCTGACCCGCAGGGGGTATTCCTGGTGCTCGAACAGGGCGACCAGACGCAGGGCCGGGAGCAGGGTCCCGGCCGGGGCTCCGGCGGCGGCGCGCGCGGCGAAGTCGTGGGCCAGCTCCTCGGAGCCGCGCCACTTCGCGCACCAATACTGGAGCGCGCTGTAGTGCGCCTCGTAGTGGAAGGGCGCCCGGGCGGTGATCTGCGCCCACAGTTCGTGCATCCGCTCGTGCGGACAGCCGAGACCGAGGCCGGTCCAGATCTCGGTGATGTACGGCGAGGGGTCCTCGGGGTTGAGCTCGGCGGCGCGCGCGATGTCGTCGCGGGAGCGGCTCAGCACGCGGTGGAAGCCCTCGAACTGCTCGCGGCTGGTCTCCTTGGCCACGTGGCTGCCGCGCAGCTGCCAGGCGAGGAAGACCGTGGACTTCGCGCGCACGGCCGCGGCGTCCGGGTCATCGGGGCGGGCGGTCTCCCAGGCCGTGAGCCAGCCGTCCTCCCCGGCGGCGGCGTCGGCGAGGTCGATGATCGCGGCGGACCGGCGTTCCCAGTCCCGGCCGGTGGCGGCGAGGAACCGCGCCGCGGGCTCCCACTCGCCCCGCGCGGCGGAGGTCCGCAGGGTTTCGAGTTCGGGGTCCGGCATCGACCGGTCGGTGTTCTGCCGGCTCTCCGGGAGGAAACCCAGCTGGGCGGCTTCCTTGGACAGCCCGTCGGAGGGTGCCTTCTGGGCCGCCGCCGGGCCGGTCGGGTCGGCGGCCGCCCGCTTCCTGGATCTGAACCAGAGGAAGACACAGACGCCGATGACGATGAGGGGAAGCAGTCGTGGCACGGGGGTTGAGCTCGTTTCGCTTGGAGCCGGGAAGGGGTTGCCCGGCGGGAATCACCGAGAAGCGGGAATCAGTGAGAAAGGGAGGACGGCCGGGGCAGGAGCGCGCGCAGGGGTGCCGTGTCCGGGGAGTCCGCGACGGCGGCGTCGAGCGCGGCCGGCATCAACTCCTCGTAGCCTTCCGGCAGACGCAGCCGCGACGGGTCGGACCAGGACATCTCCCACCAGGCCAGCCGGGCGTCGACGAGCTCCAGCACCAGGAGCCGCGCCAGACCGCTGCGCAGATCGGGGCGTACGAACTCGCGGGCGGCGCGGCCGCTCGCCCGGCCCGCCGCCTCCGACTTGGGGAGCCGGTCGGCGATCCGCCACAGCGCACCGGTGTCGGCGGCGTCCAGGAGCGCGCGGAGGGTGGGGTCGCCGCCCGTGGCCGCGGTGATCGCGTGCCGCAGCGGCCCGGCCTCCTCCTCGCACCGCGCGCGCCTGCCGAGGTGGAGGAGTTCGGGCCACTGCGCGCGGCGCATGGCCAGGGCCTCCGGGACGAACGTGGCCGTTTCGAGGTCGGCGCAGACCCGCTCGGGGTCGTGCAGCAGTGCCAGGGCGTGCCGTTCGGGCGTGCCGGCGGCGCGGCCGTCGTCCGGGAGCTCCCGGATCAGCCGGATCCGCTCGGTGACCGGCGGGTGGGCGTCGTAGGGGGAGGCCGTGGTCCCGGGCAGGTCGTGCCGCAGCTCTTCCAGTTCGCTCCGCCTGCCGGGTTCGGCGAGCAGGTGGCGCAGGCCGCCGTAGAACTGACCGTGCGGCGGCAGCAGTCCGGCCGGGGCGCCCACGGTGGCGTAGCCGCTGAGGTAGAGGTCGTGGGCGGCGTCGAGCACGGCGACCTCGCGGAGGGCGGAGGCCGCGGCCTCACGGCCCGCGACGCGCGCGGCCGTACGGTCGGCGGCGAGTTCCTGCCGCCGGGCCGCGCTCTGCGTCGCGCGCAGATAGAAGGAGCCGTAGGCGATGAAGGGCCTGGCCATCGCGCGATAGCCGAACCCGACGCCCCTGGTGTTGATTTCCTTGGCCTCGCGGCCCTTGCGCAGGGCCTTTCCGGCGGCTTTCTCCTGCCGTGCGCGTTCCTTGCCGACGCGGTTCTCGGCTCTTTCCATGAAGGAGTTCACGGTGCGCGCGACGCTGTGCCGGCCGCGCAGGGTGATGGCCGAGATGCGGGTGTCGGCATTGCCGTAGTGCCCGAATTCATGGGCGAGCACGGCGCGCAGCTGGATCTCGCTGAGTCCCGTCATCAGAGGCACGCCGATATACAGCCGGCGCCGTCCCGGCAGCAGTCCGAGCAGGCGGGCGTTCTCGGAGACGGAGGCGTTGACGTCGCCGGTGAGCACGAGTTCGTCGGGCGGCCGGGTGCCCGCCGCCGCGGCCACCTCACGCACCGTGGACCACAGCAGGGGCTGCCGCCCCTCGGTGACCGCGAGGCCGCTCTCGCCGTCGTCCTTGGGCGTACGGAGCAGGAACATGCCACGCACGACGGGAATGGCGAGCAAGGCGAGAACGATGCAGAGCTTCAACGCGATGACGGGCCGCGTCCATTGACAGGTGGCGAATCCGAGTGCGGCGAAGACGCCGAGCACGAAGAGGCCCAGCAGATAGAAACCGGCGAGCAGAGCGAGAGCGCGCAGCGCGCGCAGAGAAACGCCCATGGAGCAGGGGCCCTCACACAAGTGCGGAGATGGTCGGAATGGTGGGGGGACGCCCAAGTATGACGCATATAAGTTCGAATGGGCAAAGAAATAAATCCGCTCCGAAGGATTTCGGAGCGGAGGGGGTGGGTCAGAGCGCGGTGGAGGGCAGTTCCTCGTCCAGGAAGTCGTCGTCGAGGAGCGGCCCGCCCGGGTCCGCGGCGCCTTCCGACCGGCCGTCGGAGGGCGCGGGGTGGAGGAGCCTGCCGACGCTGTGGGGTTCGGCGTAGAGGGCGATCAGCCGGCGGACCGTCGCGGGGTCGGCGGAGATGGTCACGGGCGCCTGGTAGCGGTCGCCGTCCTCGGCGTCGTCGTCCGCCTCGGACAGGGTGGCCCACATGTCCTCGGCCGCGCTGATGAGCTGGTCGAGCTCGTCGCGCACGCCGTCCCAGGCGCCGTCGCGCACGGCCTGGTCGATACGGGAGACGGTGCCGAGGAGGCTGGCGTAGTCCTCGGCCAGCTGGTCCTCCTGGGACGACGGATGAAGTGACATGGCGACTGGCTCGGTGGTGTACACGGCACCTCCACGCAAGGGGAAACGGTCTGGGCTGGGGCCGATCGTCACGAACCCCCACCGGGGAATGGTCGCGCGCCGGGGGGCGGCGGCCGCTGTCCGGCGTCACCGGGTGACGAGATATCACCCGCACGGGCGAGCGAGCCCGCCGCGGGGGCGCCGGCCGCGCGGCGGAGTGAACACCCGCCCACGCGCGCCACTTTCCGGATATCGGACGCCGACCTTCGCCCATCGGTCAACTCACGGCCAACTTTCCGTCGTGAACCTGCCAAGTTCACGGATTCGGTGGCACGCTCGCCTCGGTTCGAACAGAGCGCACATCGGTGAGCGCCGTTCGCACCCCATGCACCCACGCACCACCCGGCGGCACGCCCGTGCCGCCGCGCAGCGGGCCGCCACCAGCGGCCAGGCATAAGGAGTTCGCGTGAGATCTACCCCCCACTCTTCGCGCCGTGTCAGAAGCAGCGCCACCGTCATCGCCCTCGCCGCCCTGGTGGCCGCCGGGGTCCAGGTGGGATCCGCGGGAGCCGCACCGGCCCCGGACCACGTGGACGCCACCGCCGCCCACCTCGCCCCCCTCTCCACGGCGCAGCGCACCGCCCTCCTCGCCGCCGCCCGCGGCGACAGCGCGGCCACCGCCCGCTCCCTGGGCCTCGGCGCGCAGGAGAAGCTCGTAGTCAAGGACGTCGTCAAGGACGCCGACGGCACCGTGCACACTCGCTACGACCGCACGTACGCCGGACTGCCGGTCCTCGGCGGCGACTTGGTCGTCCACGTCAAGGGCAAGCGGCAGAGCGTCACCAAGGCGTCGAAGGCCCGGAGCGTCGCCGTGCCGAGCACCACCCCCAAGGTCCCGGCGGCCACCGCGCAGAAGAGCGCGCTGAGCGCGGCCTCGGACGCCAAGACCGCCAAGCCGACGCCCCGCAACGCCCGTAAGGTCATCTGGGCCGTGACCGGGAAGCCGGTGCTGGCCTGGGAGACGGTCGTCACCGGTCTCCAGAAGGACGGCACGCCCAGCCAGCTGCACGTCATCACCGACGCCAACACCGGCAAGAGGCTGTACGCCTTCGACGGCATCGAGACCGGCACCGGCACGGGCGAGTACAACGGCCAGGTCACCATCGGGACGAGCAACAGCGGCGGCTCCTACCAGATGGTCGACAACACCCGCGGCGGCCACCGCACGACCGACCTCAACCAGGGCACCTCCGGCAGCGGCACGCTCTTCACCAACTCCACGGACACGTGGGGCGACGGCACCCAGAGCAACCGGCAGACGGCCGGCGTCGACGCCCACTACGGCGCGCAGGAGACCTGGGACTTCTACAAGCAGACGTTCGGCCGCAGCGGCATCCGCAACGACGGCGTCGCCTCGTCCTCCCGCGTCCACTACGGCGACAACTACGTGAACGCCTTCTGGGACGACTCCTGCTTCTGCATGACGTACGGGGACGGCCAGGGCAACAACAACCCGCTGACCGCGCTCGACGTGGCGGGTCACGAGATGTCGCACGGCGTCACCTCCGCCACGGCCGGCCTGGAGTACGCGGGTGAGTCCGGCGGCCTCAACGAGGCCACCAGCGACATCATGGGCACCGGGGTCGAGTTCTTCGCCAACAACCCGAAGACTCCCGCCAACTACCTCATCGGCGAGCAGATCAACATCAACGGTGACGGCAAGCCGCTGCGCTACATGGACCAGCCCAGCAAGGACGGCAGCTCGCTGGACTACTGGAGCGCGGACGCCGGCAATGTGGACGTGCACTACTCGTCCGGCATCGCCAACCACTTCTTCTACCTGCTGTCCGAGGGCAGCGGCGCGAAGACGGTCAACGGGTTCTCGTACAACAGCCCGACCTACGACAACTCGACCCTGTCCGGCATAGGCCGCGACAAGGCCCTGGCCATCTGGTACAAGGCGCTGACCACGTACTTCACCTCGACGACCAACTACGCGGCGGCCCGCCAGGCCACGCTCCAGGCCGCCGGTGACCTGTACGGCACCAACAGCAGCGAGTACCAGGCGGTCGGTGCCACCTGGACCGCCGTCAACGTCAACTGACGCACCGGGAACGCCCGCACGGGCACGGGCCGCCGGATTCCTCCGGCGGCCCACCGGGCGTCACCGCCGGTCCACGGCCTCCCCGGCCTTGGCCCAGTTCTGGTGCAGGCGGTCCAGATAGGACTGGGCCTCCTTGCCGGGCTTGGCACCACGGGCGAAGGCCAGCATGTTGCCCCCGCCCGTGTTGTAGCCGAGGGCCAGCAGCTCGTCCTTGGTGTACGTGTCGCCGCGTGCCGACGGCAGCTGCGCGGCGAGGTCGTGGAGGTGCCAGGCGGCGGCCTCGACGGCCAGGCCGGGGTCGTCGGGCAGCTCCTGCCAGTCGCGGTCGGCGAAGTCCCGGCCGGCCTTCGTGTCGTTGAAGGCCGCCTTGTGCATGTTCGCGATGCCCAGCGCGGAGTCCGGCTTGATCCGCTGCCACGCCCGCTCCAGGGCGGGGTCGTGCGGCTTGTAGGACTCGTTGTAGAGGATCGCCATCAGCAGCCGGGGGGCGATGCCCGCCTTCTTCGCGTACGTGTCGACCTGCGGGGCCCAGTGGGCGGCGTCCTGGTTCCCGGCCGCCGCCGACGCGCTCGGCCCTGGGCCGCCCGTGGCGGCGGACGACGGGTTCTTCGCCGGGGTCGCGGCCTCCGGTCCGTGTCCGCCGCACGCCACCGCCGTGGCGGCCGCCACGGCGGTCACGGCGGCGAGCCCGATCCGTCGCTTCCAGGGGTGCCGCACGCTTGCTTCCTTCCGTCGGGGTGACCGCGTCCTTCCCGGTCCCCTGGATTGTCCCGCGTCGCTCGCGCGTGCGGGAGGTTCCCCCGCCGACCGGCGGCCTCCGGGCCGTCAGTCCACGCAGGGGACGCCGCCCATCTTCACCGCCTCGCCCTGGAACGCGTCCGACGGCACCGGTGACGGCGCGGACGCGCCCGGCTTCGCGTCGCCGCCGGAGGGGCGGGGCGAGGGAGCGGGCGCGGCCTTCGTGAAGCCGATGCCGAGGGTCACGAGGACGTGTCCCGCCGGGACGCCGGCGCCCGGGACGGCGTTCACCCCGTACGAGGCGGCGATCTTCCGGGCCGCCTCCTCGGCGCCCTTGCCGTAGACGACGGATGTCGTGTGCGAGGACGGCGCGTTGGCGACCTGGCCCGTGCGGTAGCCCAGGGCGCTCAGGGACTTGGACTCGGCCCCGGCGGCGCCCACGGCGCCGGAGGCGTTGTGCACGTCCACGGTGGTCGAGCCCGCGTCGGCGGGGGCGGCGCTGCCGGCGGGTGCCGACGGCTGGTCCGGCGCGGGGGCCTGGCGCCCGATCATCGCCTGGACGAGGGATCTCACCTTCACCGGATCCACCAGGTTGACGTCCTCCCCCTTACGGGTGGCGAATCCGGCGATCGGCAGGGTGTGGAACTCGGCGTTGCCACCGGTGAGGTTGGGGGCCTGCCTGGCGAAGTCGAGGATGTTCCAGCGGTCGTCGATGACGACGTCCTTCTTGACGACGTCGAACAGCCCCTGGAGCTTGCCCAGGTCGCTCCACACGCCCTGCGACTTGAGCTTGTGCGTGACGGACGAGATGAACGCCTGCTGCCGGTGGGTGCGGTCGAGGTCCCCGCCGGTCAGGCCGTGCCGCTGGCGCACGAAGGCCAGGGCCTGCCGGGCGTTGAGATCCTGCAGGCCGGCGGGGAAGTCCGCGCCGGAATACCGGTCGCGCACCGGCTTCTTCAGGCACACCTGGACCGGCTCCACCACCTTGGCGATGTCGTAGAAGCCCAGCAGGTTGACCTCGGCGAAGTGGTCGATCGGCACGCCGAGGAACTGCTGCACGGTGGCCAGGGTGGCCTCCCGTCCGGCCTCCCGGCTGCGGTGTTCGAGGTCGGCGCCCTTGACCCCCTGGGCCCTGAGCTTGTCCTCGGCCTCGGCCTTGGCGATGCCGTACGCCTCCTTGATCTTGTGCTCCCCGCGGCCGCCCGCGATCTCGACGTAGTCGTCGCGCGGGATGGAGAAGGCGGTGACCTTGCCGCCGTCCGGCGGGATGTGCATCAGGATGAGCGTGTTGGTGTTGTAGCCGCCGATGTCGCTGGAGCCCGCGTGCAGTTCCTGCTGGACGAATTCCTTGGGCAGGTCGTTGCCGTCCATGTCCTTGCGGCTGTCCAGGCCGATGAGCAGGAGGTTCACCGAGTCGTCGAGCTTCGGCGGCGCGCCCTTGCGCAGGGCGTCCAGCGCGCTGGAGGTGATGAGGCCGTTGTTGACCCAGTGATAGGCGAACCAGCCGACGCCGCTGGTCAGCATGACGGCGGCCGAGGTGAGGCAGACCGCGATCCGGGCGGCGGCCGCGGCCCGGGCGGGGCGGCCGGCGCGGCTCCGGCCGCGAGGTTCGCGCCGGGCCTGCGCCCGGTCGGCGGAACGGTGTCGGTCACGCATGGACGGCCCTCCTGTGTCGCCTGGACCGTACGGTACGGAAGATGAGTACCGCGAGTGCCGAGGTCTCGGCGGCCGCCATGGCCGGGAAGGTGTCGATGGCCCAGTGCAGTGCCGTGGTCATGGAGGTGGCCGCGTTGCCGCCCGTGGCGGACGAGTCCGCGAGGAGCTGGGCGGTCAGACCCACCACGGCGATGGCCCACGGCGGCAGGGCGAAGGCCCACCAGGTCTGCGCGCGGGAGCAGGCGACGGTCGCAAGGGCGGCGGCGAGCGCGGCGGCGAGCGTGAAGACCCAGCCCAGCCCGGTGCCGCGGGCCTCGTCCGCGACGGCCCCGGCCACCAGCAGGGCTCCCGCGCCGAGCAGCAGCGGGCGGGCGGCGCCGGCGCGGGCGGCGCGTGCCGGGCCGCGGCCGGGTCTCGGGCCGGGCACCCGGGCCGACGCGCGGGTCGCCGTGCGGGACCGTGCGCCCTGCCGTCCCGCCGCCTCCCCCAGGGTCTCGGTTCGCCTGGCGGCCATGCGCGCTCCCCATCCGTTCAGGCGGTCGCGCGGGGCGACAGCCGCTTTGCTTGCGCAGTTGCGCAATATAGCAAGTGTTGGTCAGAGGTCACCCGAGCGTGGTCAGGGGATTCCGACAACAGGATGGGTGTACCGGAAATACGACCGCGGCGCGACGCCGTACGGGCGCGTGCCCGTACGGACGCCGGTCGCTCCGCGTGTCAGCCGACGTTGACGCCGAAGTCCGTCGCGATGCCACGCAGGCCGGAGGCGTAGCCCTGCCCGACGGCGCGGAACTTCCACTCGGAAGCGTGGCGGTAGAGCTCGCCGAAAATCATCGCGGTCTCGGTCGAGGCGTCCTCGGTGAGGTCGTAACGGGCCAGCTCGCGGTCGTCCGCGCGGTTGACCACCCGGATATAGGCGCCCCGCACCTGGCCGAATGCCTGCCCTCGGACGTCGGCCTCGTAGATGGAGACCGGGAAGACGATTTTGGCGACCTCGGCGGGGACGCGCGAGAGGTCCACATGAATGGTCTCGTCGTCGCTGCTGCCCGTACCGCCGGTCAATTCGTCACCGGTGTGCTGGACGGAACCGTCGGGGCTGGCGAGATTGTTGAAGAAAACGAAATGCCGGTCGGAAATGACCTTGCCGGACTCGCCGCACAGCAGCGCGCTGGCGTCGAGGTCGTAGTCGGCGCCGGTGGTGGTGCGCGCCTGCCAGCCCAGGCCGACGGCCACAGCCGTCAGCCCCGGGGCCTCCTTGCTCAAGGAGACGTTGCCACCCTTGGCCAAGGTCACACCCATGAATTACCTCCACACACTCGGTCGTTCCGCCGGCGGCACGGCGTCAGCGGCCGCGCGGTCGGTCATTTCACTTATTGCGCAACTACGAAACTGTAGTCTGCCACACGCCACCGCTCCGGGCGGCGGCTCCTCCCTGGCCGTAGCGTCTGCGTGACGCCCGGTCCGCGGTCGTTACCCGATGGTGACGGAAAGGCCACAACGCCTTACCGCAACGGGCCGTCCTACCGGCCGAGTTCACGGTGGCGCCCCGGAAAGCGGGTACCGGTGTGGAAGAACGAATTCCCCGGAGAGGTGGACCATGACGCTCGACAGGAAACAGCAAATTCCGTACGCCGTCGCGACCGGATTCCTCGGGGTCGCCGTGCTCGTCCTCACCGCGGCCCCCGCCTTCGCCAAGGGCGCCATGGACATCACCGTACCCACGCACCCCGTGCGCGCCGGGCGGCCGGTGCACGTCAACGGGAAGGGGGACGACGACGCGGCGCGCTTCCTGCGCGCGTGCGTCCAGGAGCGCGGCGGCGACCACGGCGCCTGGCACACCGTGGAGTGCGGCAAGGTGATGACCTCGGGCGCCGGGGCCAGGGTGGAGGCGGACGTCCGGGCGGCACACGGCGGCGTCCTCCAACTGCGCGGCGTGCTCTACGGCCTGAGCGACCGGGACGACCCCCACCCGGAGGAGCTGCGGAGCTCACCCGTCACGTCCGTCCCCGTGCGCTGACCGGCGGGCATCGCTCCTACGGGCGACGCTGTTCCCGTCCGAACCCTTGACGCAACTCTGGTCCAGTCCAACGATGTTCACCGCGCAACCGGTCCCCCACCTGTCACGCACGACCGGCCCACCGGGAGCATCAGTTGAGACGACTCGGCCCTCTTCACACCCTTCTGACCGCGTTCGCCACCGTGACCGCGGCCGCCGGCCTCACGCTGGGCGGCGGCACGGCGCACGCCGCCGCGGCCCCGGCCCCCCTGCCCGCGCACGTCTTCGCGCCCTACTTCGAGACCTACAGCTCGGAGAGCCCCGCGGCGCTGTCCGCGCAGTCGGGCGCGAAGTACCTGACCATGGCCTTCCTCCAGACCGAGGCCAAGGGCTCCTGCACGCCCTATTGGAACGGCGACACCGGCAAGCCCGTGTCGACGTCGGTCTTCGGCTCCGACATCACCACCATCCGGAACAACGGCGGCGACGTCATCCCGTCCTTCGGCGGCTACGCCGCCGACAACACCGGCACCGAGGTGGCCGACAGCTGCACGGACGTGGCGAAGATCGCCGCGGCGTACGAGAACGTCATCACCACGTACGGGGTCTCCCGCCTGGACCTCGACATCGAGGACAACTCCCTGACGAACAGCGCGGGCATCGACCGCCGCAACCAGGCGATCAAGCTGGTGCAGGACTGGGCGGCGAGCACCGGCCGCACGGTGCAGTTCTCCTACACCCTGCCGACGACGACCCACGGCCTGGCCGACAGCGGGCTCGCCGTCCTGCGCAGCGCCGTGGCCAACGGCGCCCGCGTCGACGTCGTCAACATCATGACGTTCGACTACTACGACGGCGCGACCCACGACATGGCCGCGGACACCACGAGCGCCGCCGAGGGGCTGCACGGGCAACTGGGCGGGCTGTACCCCGCGAAGTCCTCCGCCGAGCTCTGGGCCATGACCGGGATCACCGAGATGCCGGGCATCGACGACTACGGCCCCGCGGAGACCTTCGGCACCCAGGACGCCGGCAAGGTCTACGACTGGGCCGTCTCGCAGGGCATCAGCACGCTTTCCTTCTGGGCGCTCCAGCGCGACAACGGCGGCTGCCCGGGCACGAAGGGCTCCGACTCCTGCTCCGGCATCGCGCAGGACACGTGGTACTTCAGCCACGCCTTCGCCCCCTTCACCGGGGGCGGCTCCCCCACCTCACCCGACTTCTCGCTCTCCCTCTCCCCCGGCTCCGCGTCGGTCCCGCCGGGCGGCTCCGCCGACGCCACCGTGAACACCGCGGTGGTCACCGGGTCGGCGCAGACCGTGGCCCTGTCGGCCGACGGCGCGCCCTCCGGCGTGAGCGTCGCGCTCAGCCCCTCCTCCGTGACGGCGGGCGGCTCCGCGCGGCTGACGGTCGGCACGACCGCCTCGGCCGCGCCGGGCAGTTACCCGATCACCGTCCGGGGCACCGCGCCGTCCGGGGCGCACACCGCCACGTACACCCTGACCGTCACCGGCTCCGGCAGCACGGGCGCGCTGGTCAACGGCGATTTCGAGACCGGTGGCGCGAGCCCGTGGTCGTGCCGGGCGGGGAGCGCGGTGGTGGGCTCGCCGGTCCACGGGGGCGCGCACGCCCTCCAGGTGGCACCGGCCGCGGACAGCACCGGCCAGTGCGAACAGACGGTGACGCTCAGGCCCAACACGGCGCACACACTGACCGGTTGGGTGCAGGGCCCCTACGCGTACATCGGCGTCGGCGGCGGGGCCACGGCGAGCCAGTGGACCTCGGCGGGGTCGTGGACACGGCTGTCGGTGCCGTTCACGACCGACGCGTCGGGGAAGGTGACGGTCTACGTCCACGGCTGGTACGGCCAAGGCGCCGTCCACGCCGACGACTTCACCCTCACCTGACGGCGGGGCCCCTCAGTTCGTCCCGCCCCCGTGCAGCGAGCGGTGTCTGCCTTCCTTGACCTCCTCGCCGAGGCGGCGGAGCAGTTCGAGGGGGCAGACGTGCCGCAGCATGGGGAAGACGTCGCGCTCCTCGTGCCGGACGTGCTGGCCGACCTCGCGTTCCAGCGCGCGGACCCGCGCGTCGAAGCCCGGCTCGTAGACGGTGCTGGACTCCAGGCCCCGGAGCATGGCGGTCAGGCGCTCCTGGTCGCCGTGCTCCTTCTCCACGAAGGTGTCGCCCTCGGCGAGCTGTGCGCGCACCGCCGGATAGAGGTACTCCTCCTCGGCCGCCGAGTGCCGTGCGAGCGCGGTGGCCACCTCTTCCAGGAGGTCCTCACGGTGGACGTCCTCGAGGCGGGTCCGGTGGATCGAGTTGAACAGCGCCTCGATCACCCGGTGGTCGCTCTCGAGCTCGGTGAGGATGTCGGTGCGTGCCATCGGGCCGTCCCTTCGCGTCACACGTGCCGCAAAACACCTGTTTTCGCCATGTTCTCACGCACCCGGCAATCCCGAAATCGCTGACCACCCACCTGCGGCAGGGGTGGGCGCCGTGGTCAGGACCTGCCCGCGCGCCACGCGCCGGTGACGGCGGCCACCACGACCGAGCCGATGACGATCAGACGGTGCGTCACCGCGTCGAGCTGCTGCCGCTCCGCCGCCGGGATGTGCCACTGCTCCCACCAGGTGACCTGCTCCTGGGAGAGCGAGTCCGGCCGCTCCGCGTCCCACGCGGCCCGCAGCCGGTCCGCGAGCGGCACCGCGACGGCGGCCTGGTCCGCGTAGGCGGAGATCAGCGCGGTCATATGGCTCGTGGGCAGGTGCACGTACCACTGGTCGCGCACGGCGGCGGCGAGCGCGGCGACGTCCTCCAGCCACAGCACGTGCTGCGACACCCAGCCCTGCGGGTCACGGCTCGCGGGCATGTCCGGGAGCCTCCGCGGCTCCAAGGCGTCACGGTGCGTGAGGAACGTGCCACCCATGGCCTGTTCCTCACCAAGCGGGTTCCAGTCGCCCTGGCCCAGGGCGACCGCGGCGGCCTCGACGGCATCAACGGCTCGGGTCATTTGATCACTTTACGGTGCGGATCCGTGTACTCCGTACGGCCCTGCACTGTCGTGCAGCAGGCGGTCCTGCGGTCGCGCCGGGTACGGGGCATCATGGCCGGGTGACGAGCCTCGGACTTCCTTCCGGTATCCGTGCCTGCCTGTTCGACCTCGACGGCGTGCTCACCCGCACGGCGACCGTGCACGCGGCCGCCTGGAAAGAGACGTTCGACGCGTTCCTGCGGGCGCGCGACGGGGCCGGCTTCCGGCCGTTCGACGCGGCCCGGGACTACGACGAGTACGTGGACGGCATGCCGAGGGCCGACGGGGTGCGGTCCTTCCTCGCCTCGCGGGGCATCCAACTGCCCGAGGGCACCCCGGACGACCCGCCGGAGCTGGACACCGTGCAGGGCCTGGGGGCGCGTAAGAACGTGCTCGTGCTCCAGAAGATCAAGGAGCTGGGCGTCGAGGCGTACGAGGGCTCCGTCCGCTACGTGCACGCCGTCCGCGAGGCCGGGCTGCGCCGCGCCGTGGTGTCCTCCAGCGCCAACTGCCACGACGTGCTGATCGCCGCGGGCATCGACGACCTCTTCGAGGTCCGCGTCGACGGCCTGGTGGCCGCCGAACGGCACCTGCCGGGCAAGCCCCACCCGGACACCTTCCTCGCCGCGGGCCGCGAGCTGGGCATGGAGCCCGGGCAGTGCGCGGTCTTCGAGGACGCCCTGGCGGGCATGGACGCGGGGCGTTCGGGGAACTTCGGCTTCGTCGTCGGCGTGGACCGGGCCGGCCAGGCCGAGGCGCTGCGCGAGCACGGCGCGGACGTGGTCGTGCAGGATCTGGACCAGCTGCTGGGAGGCCCCCCGTGATCACCCATCCGGCGTATCTGGTCGAACCCTGGTGCCTGCGCGAGACCGAGCTCAATCTGGAGGTGCTGCCGCAGAGCGAATCGGTCTTCGCGCTCGCCAACGGGCACATCGGCTGGCGCGGCAATCTGGACGAGGGCGAGCCGCACGGCCTGCCCGGCTCCTATCTCAACGGGGTGCACGAGCTGCGGCCGCTGCCCTACGCCGAGGCGGGCTACGGCTATCCCGAGTCCGGTCAGACCGTCATCGACGTGACCAACGGCAAGGTGATCCGCCTCCTCGTCGACGACGAGCCCTTCGACCTGCGCTACGGCCGGCTGGTCCACCACGAGCGGCTGCTCGACTTCCGCGCGGGCGTCCTGCGCCGTACGGCCGAGTGGACGTCCCCTTCCGGGCGGACCGTGCGGGTGCGCTCGACGCGGCTGATCTCCTTCACCCAGCGGGCCGTCGCGGCGATCTGCTACGAGGTCGAGGCGGTCGACGACGAGACGCGGATCGTGCTCCAGTCGGAACTGGTCGCCAACGAACAGCTGCCCAAGGCGGTCGGCGACCCCCGGGTCGCGGCGGTGCTGGAGTCACCGCTGGTCCCCGAGGAGCACGGCGCGGACGGCGGCGCGCTGCGGCTGATGCACCGGACCGTGCGCAGCGGGCTGCGGGTGGCGACCGCGGCGGTCCACGCGGTGGACGGCCCGGACGAGACCCGGACGTACGCGCAGAGCAGCGAGAACCTGGCCCGGTTCACGGTGACGTCGACGCTGCGGCCCGGCGAGCGGCTGCGGCTGGAGAAGACGGTGGCCTACGGCTGGTCGGGCGTGCGGTCGCTGCCCGCGATGCACGACCAGGTGGACGCGGCGCTGGCGGGTGCGACCAGCACGGGCTGGCAGGGGCTGTGCGACGAGCAGCGGGCGTATCTGGACGACTTCTGGGACCGGGCCGACGTCGAGGTGGACGGGGACGCGGAGATCCAGCAGGCGGTGCGGTTCGCGCTGTTCCACGTCCTGCAGGCGGGGGCGCGGGCGGAGAGCCGGGCTATCGCGGCGAAGGGGCTGACGGGGCCGGGGTACGACGGGCACAGCTTCTGGGACACCGAGACCTTCGTGCTGCCGGTGCTGACCGGCACGGTGCCGCACGCGGCGGCCCAGCCGCTGCGGTGGCGGCACGCCACCCTGCCCGCGGCGCTCAACCGCGCCCGGACGCTGGGGCTGGAAGGCGCGGCCTTCCCGTGGCGCAGCATCAACGGCGACGAGTGCTCGGCGTACTGGCCGGCGGGGACGGCGGCGTTCCATGTGAACGCGGACATCGCGGACGCGGTGGTGCGCTATCTCGCAGCGACGGGTGACGAGACCTTCGAGCGGGAGGTGGGGCTGGAGCTGCTGGTGCACACGGCCCGGCTGTGGCGTTCGCTGGGGCACCACGACCACCAGGGGCAGTTCCACATCGACGGGGTGACGGGCCCGGACGAATACAGCGCGATCGCCGACGACAACGTCTACACCAATCTGATGGCGCAGCAGAACCTCCGGGCCGCGGCGGACGTGGCGGAGCGGCACCCGGACCTCGCGGCGGTGCTGGAGGTGGACGACGAGGAGACGGCGGCCTGGCGGGACGCGGCGGAGCGGATGACCTTGCCGTACAACGCGTCGCTGGGTGTCCACGAGCAGTCCGCCGATTTCACCAGCCACCAGCAGTGGGACTTCGCGGGGACGCGGCCGGACCAGTACCCGCTGATGCTGCACTTCCCGTACTTCGACATCTACCGCAAGCAGGTGATCAAGCAGGCGGACCTGGTGCTGGCCATGTATCTGCGCGGCGACGCCTTCACGGACGAGCAGAAGGCGCGGAACTTCGCCTACTACGACCCGCTGACCGTGCGCGACTCGTCGCTCTCCTCGTGCGTCCAGGCGGTGATGGCCGCCGAGGTGGGCCATCTGCGGCTGGCGTACGACTATCTCGGCGAGGCCGCGATGATGGACCTCTCCGACCTGGAGAGCAACACCCGGGACGGGGTCCACATCGCGTCGCTGGCGGGCACCTGGATCGCGCTGGTCGCGGGGTTCGGCGGGATGCGGCACTGCGACGACACGGTCTCCTTCGCGCCGAAGCTGCCGGAGCAGCTGGGGCGGCTGGCCTTCACGGTGCAGGTGCTGCGCTGCCGGCTGCGGGTCGAGATCACCACCGAGAACGTCACCTATTCGCTGGCGGAGGGCGACGCGCTGGAGGTCGACCACTACGCGGAGCGGCTGACCGTGACGCGCAAGCACGCGGTGGTCAGGAAGGTGCCCGCGGCGCCCGGCAGGCCCGAGCCCGGCCAGCCCGCCGGGCGGCGACCGGCGCACCGCGGCTGGGTGGCGACGCGCGTCGAGGGCGACCGGATGGGCTGACCGCCCCGCTCCGGGACGGGAGTTGACATGCGTACGCACAATGGTTCCCATGGCTGCCGATGAGACGAATCCGCTGTGCCGGCTCTCCCTGGAGGAGCTGCGGCTGCGCACGAGCACGAAGTGGACCGCCTATCCGCCGGACGTCCTGCCCTTGTGGGTGGCCGAGATGGACGTCCCGGTCGCCGAGCCGGTGGTGCGCGCGGTGACGCGGGCGATGGAGCGGGGGGACACGGGCTACGCGGGCGGTACGGAGTACGCGCGGGCGCTGGACGCCTTCGCCCGCGAGCGCTGGGGCTGGGACGGCGTGGTGGAGGAGCGTACGGCAATCATGCCGGACGTGATGCTCGGCGTCGTGGAGATCCTCAAGCTGATCACCTCGCCCGGGGACGCCGTCGTGGTCAACTCGCCCGTCTATCCGCCGTTCTACGCCTTCGTGGAGCACATGGACCGGCGGATCGTGGAGGCGCCGCTGGACGAGGCGGGCCGCATCGACCCGGCGGCGCTGGAGTCGGCGTGCCGGGAGGCCGTGAGGGGCGGGCGGCGGGCCGCGTATCTGCTGTGCAGCCCGCACAACCCGACGGGGACGGTGCACACCGCGCGGGAGCTCGCGGCGGTGGCGGAGCTGACGGCCGGTCACGGTGTGCGGGTCGTCGTCGACGAGATCCACGCGCCGCTCGTGCTGTCCGGCGCGCGGTTCGTGCCGTATCTGTCGGTGCCGGGGGCCGAGAGCGCCTTCTCCTTGATGTCGGCCTCCAAGGCGTGGCACCTGGCCGGGCTCAAGGCGGCGCTGGCCGTGGCGGGCCCGGGGGCGGCCGCCGACCTCGCGCGGCTGCCCGGGGAGGTGAGCCACGGCCCGAGCCACGTCGGTGTCATCGCGCACACGGCGGCCCTGCGGCACGGTGGCGACTGGCTGGACGCCGTGCTGGCGGGGCTGGACGAGAACCGGCGGCTGCTGGCCGACCTGCTGGCGCGGCAGCTTCCGGAGGTGGGGTACGCGCCGCCGGAGGCGACGTACCTGGCGTGGCTGGACTGCCGGCCGCTGGGTCTCGGGGACACCGCGGCCTCGGTGTTCCTGGAGCACGGCCGGGTGGCGCTCACCGGTGGTGCCGGCTTCGGCACGGGCGGGGCGGGGTATGTGCGGCTGAATTTCGCGACGTCGCCGGAGGTGCTCACGGAGGCGGTCGGCAGGATGCGGAAGGCGCTGGATCCGGCGCTCTAGGAATGACGGGGCAGGATCGCTGTCGTAGGTGCGGCCTCCGGCCGGACATGGACGGCCGGACCGTCCGCCGGCCCCCGGCGGACGCCGTCGCGGCGCCGCCGGGGACCTCGCGGCCCGGCGCCTACTGCTGCTGGCGGACGACGTTCTCCGCCTGGGGCCCCTTGGGTCCCTGGACCACGTCGTACTCCACCGGGTCGCCCTCGAAGAGCTCCTTGTAGCCGCTGGTCTGCTGGATGGCCGAGAAGTGGACGAAGACGTCCGCACCCCCGTCGTCCTGCTGGATGAAGCCGAAGCCCTTCTCCGGGTTGAACCACTTCACGACGCCTGTTGCCATGGGTCACTTTCCTTACCTGCTTGCCACCGGCACGACTTCGACGTACCGGTCCCAACTTCGGAACTTTCCCCTGCCGACCGGCAAGAGATGCTCTCCGGCACCCGTCGTTCACCCTGCGGAGGGAATACGAACAGGCTAAAAAGGGACATCTGACCTACAATCGCCCCATGGCCATCTTTGGGAGCCTGAAGAGAATTCCCTCCCCGCAGATCGCCTCGATGGAGCAGATCGAGCCCTGCCACTGCATGTGCTCGGTCACCCACCGCGGACTGCACGTCTGCTCCGAGGACGCCTATCCGGACCTCCGGCTCACCTTCCACCTCCCGGCGGTGGGCGACGTCTCCTTCCCCGTCTGCGGCCCGTGCTTCGACGCGGCGTCGGCGCGGTGGCACGAGCACCCGGCGGCCTGACCGCGGCGGGTACGACCGGCATCGCGGCACGGCTGCCACGCGCGGCCAGGCCCGGCCGGGTGTCCCCGGCCGGGCCGAACCTTCGGCTGTTGCCGTGCTGGTGGTACGCGATCGCCGACGCGCTCGGCAAAGCGGCGCGGTCCGGCGCCTGATCACTGCCGGGGCCGGTCGCTCAGTGGCTCGCGCGGGCCGCGGGGGTCTTGCACGCGATGTCCGTGCCGCCCACGGGGTACATCCCGTCCTTCTTGGCCTGGCCGCCCTGGTACTCGTAGTAGAGGTAGGTGTAGAACTCGATCCGCCGCGAGGGCCCGCACGCCGCGTCGGCGGCGATCTGGTAGCTCATCGTGACGGTCCGGGTGGCGTTCGGCAGCACGGGGGCGTTGTAGCTGACCGCGCCGCTCTGGTGGGTCGGCACCGTGCAGTTGGCCGTGTCACCGGTGCAGGTGGTGAACGCGTACTTCAGGCCCGGGTCCTGCTGGGTGTTGTACGTCGGCTGTATCGACTGGTACACGAACTGCGCGTTCGTGGCCTGGTCGTTGGTGAACGCCAGGGTGATGTTCACCGTGGAGCCGGGGGTCGCGGACTGTTTGTCCACGGTGATGGTCATGGGCGGGGTCGCGGCGGTGGCGGGCTCGGCCATGCCGAGCAGGGCGACGACGGACGCGAGGGCTGCGGACAGGCTGAGCCGTCCCAGAGTTGTTCTGCGCATGGCGCCGGAGATTAGACAGAGCCGCCACGCCTTGGCTGCACCACCCGAACAGGACCGGCCACTCCCGCTAACCGGAATGTGACCTACGGAGCAGGTGTGAGCCACGTGACAGTGTTGTTGGCGATGTTGCGAGTTGGCCGGGAAGTGTTGGTGATGCCCGTGTGGAGGGGGTGTGGAGACGGTTCTCCTGCCACCTCGCGGTGTTCCCGCCGGCCGTCCGTCCCCGTACTCGGACAGGGCACGCACATCCAGCACCTACCATGCTCAATCATGGAACTGAGACACCTCGAACACTTCGTGGCCGTCGCCGAGGAGCAGCACTTCACGCACGCTGCCGAGCGGCTGCGCGTCGCCCAGTCCGGGGTGTCGGCGTCCGTGCGGGCGCTGGAACGGGAGCTGGGCGCGGAGCTGTTCATCCGCACCACCCGGCGGGTCGGGCTGACGGACGCCGGGCGGGCGCTGCTCGTCGAGGCGCGGCGGACGCTGGCGTGCGCGGCGGCGGCCCGGGAGGCCGTCGCGGCCGTGCAGGGGCTGATGGGCGGGACGCTCTCGGTCGGTA
Source organism: Streptomyces sp. NPDC051173 (assembly GCF_040689515.1). Classification (NCBI taxonomy): domain Bacteria; kingdom Bacillati; phylum Actinomycetota; class Actinomycetes; order Kitasatosporales; family Streptomycetaceae; genus Streptomyces; species Streptomyces sp. NPDC051173. Next base: position 155,668 of record NZ_JBFBBD010000006.1, on the reverse strand, counting down.
CGGAGCAGTGCATGGGCACCGTCGACGCCGGTGCGCTGCTGGCCTCCTTCCACGCGCTCCACCCGCAGGTGGAGGTGCACATGGAACAGGCGGGTTCCGGGCGGCTGCTGGAGCAGGTGCGCCGGGGCGAGCTCGACCTGGCCTTCGTCGTGCACGACGACGTCCACGACGGGGTGCGGCTCCGCCGGATCGCCGAGGAACCGCTGATGCTGCTGTGCCGGGCGGACCATCCGCTGGCGGGCGTCGGCGGGCCGGTGCCCGCGGCGCGGCTGGCCGGGGAGGTGTTCGTGGACCTGCACCCCGACTGGGGCGCGCGGCGGGCGGCGGATCTCGCGTTCGCCGAGGCGGGGGTGACGCGGAAGGTGGCGCTCCAGGTCAACGACGTCTATACGCTGCTCGATCTGGTGTCACGGGGCCTGGGGGCCGCGGTGGTGCCCCGGCCCGTGACACTCAAGGAGCAGGCGCGGGGGCTGAGCGCGGTGCCGCTCGAAGGGCCGGTGCGGTGGAAGGTGGGGGTCGCCGTGCCCGCCGCGGGCCAGCCGACGGCGGCCGCGCGGGCACTCCTGGCGACGATCGCGCACCGCGACGGCGATTGAGCAGGACGGCTGCTGAATGTGATCGGAACGGGATGTTGGACACATCGTCACTTCCGGCGCAGAGTGGGGGCAGCTGACTCACCGAGAAAGGCAGGCTGCACCCCATGGCGCAAGAAGTACGCGGTGTCATCGCCCGAGGCAAGGGCGAACCGGTCCGGGTCGAGACGATCGTGGTGCCCGACCCCGGTCCGGGCGAGGCCGTGGTGAAGATCCAGGCGTGCGGGGTGTGCCACACCGATCTGCACTACCGGGAGGGCGGGATCAACGACGAATTCCCCTTCCTGCTCGGCCATGAAGCCGCCGGTGTGGTCGAGTCGGTCGGCGCCGGGGTGACCGAGGTGGCCCCGGGCGACTTCGTGATCCTCAACTGGCGCGCGGTCTGCGGCCAGTGCCGGGCCTGTCTGCGCGGGCGCCCGTGGTACTGCTTCGACACCCACAACGCCAAGCAGAGGATGACGCTCACCGACGGCACCGAGCTCTCCCCCGCCCTGGGCATCGGCGCCTTCGCGGAGAAGACCCTGGTGGCCGCCGGGCAGTGCACCAAGGTCGACCCCGCCGCCTCCCCGGCCGCCGCGGGCCTGCTCGGCTGCGGCGTGATGGCCGGCCTGGGCGCGGCGATCAACACCGGAGCGGTGGGGCGCGGGGACACCGTGGCGGTCATCGGCTGCGGCGGCGTCGGCGGCGCGGCGATCGCGGGTGCCCGGCTGGCCGGCGCCTCGAAGATCATCGCGGTGGACATCGCCGACGCCAAGCTGGAGACGGCGAAGTCGCTGGGCGCCACGCACACCGTCAACTCCCGCTCCGTCGACGGCGTCGAGGCGATCCGTTCGCTGACAGGGGGCTTCGGCGCGGACGTCGTCATCGACGCGGTGGGCCGCCCCGAGACCTACGAGCAGGCGTTCTACGCCCGGGACCTGGCCGGGACCGTGGTCCTGGTGGGCGTGCCCACGCCGGAGATGAAGCTGGAGCTGCCGCTGCTGGACGTCTTCGGGCGGGGCGGCTCGCTGAAGTCGTCGTGGTACGGCGACTGCCTGCCCTCCCGCGACTTCCCCATGCTCATCGACCTCTACCTCCAGGGGCGCCTCGACCTCGACGCGTTCGTCAGCGAGACCATCGCGCTGGACGAGGTGGAGGACGCCTTCCACCGCATGGAGAAGGGCGATGTGCTGCGTTCGGTGGTGATGCTGTGATGGCGGCGCGCATCGAGCACCTGGTCACGTCCGGGACCTTCGCCCTCGACGGCGGGACCTGGGACGTCGACAACAACGTCTGGCTCGTCGGTGACGACGAGGAGGTCCTCGTCGTCGACGCGTCCCACGACGCCGACGCGATCGGGAAGGCGGTGGGCGGCCGCCGGCTGGTCGCGATCGTCTCCACCCACGCCCACAACGACCACATCGACGCGGCGCCCGCCCTCGCGGACCGTACGGGCGCGCCCGTCCTGCTGCACCCGGCCGACCGTGAGCTGTGGGACCTGACCCACCCGGGCGTCGCGCCCGACCGGGAACTGGCGGACGGCCAGGTCCTGTCGGTCGCCGGCGTCGAGCTGACGGTGCTGCACACCCCGGGCCACAGCCCGGGTGCCGTCTGCCTGTACGCGCCGGCGCTGGGGACCGTGTTCACCGGCGACACCCTCTTCCAGGGCGGTCCCGGCGCGACGGGGCGGTCCTTCTCGGACTTCCCCACGATCATCGACTCCATCCGGGACCGGCTGCTGTCCCTCCCCCCGGAGACCGTGGTGCGCACGGGCCACGGCGACACGACCACGGTCGGCACCGAGGCACCGGCGCTCGCCGACTGGATCGCCCGGGGACACTGAGACCGGGAAGGGCGCCCCGCCGGCGGCGGGGCGCCCTCGGCCCGTGCGGCGGCGGTGGCCGTGAACGGCCTCGCCCTCCTACTGCTTGCGCATCAGCAGGTGCCCGCGCCGGTACCGCTCGCCTTCCTGGGGCTCGCGCAGCATGCGGCCGACTTCCGCGAAACCGGCCGCGCGGGCCAGGCCGGCGAGGTCGTCTATCGGCCACCGGTAGGCCGTGGTCACCTTGTGGTCGAACGGCGTCACCGGGTCGCCCTCGGACTCGAAGAAGGCGAGCAGGAGGTGGCCGCCCGGGGCCAGCACCCGGTGGAACTCGGCGACGTACGAAGGGACCTCGCGCGGCGGGGCGTGGATGACCGAATACCAGGACACGATGCCGTCCAGCGTGGCGTCGCCCTCCTCCAGCGCGTCCATCGAGCCGACCTCGAAGCGCAGACCGGGGAACGCCCGGCGGGCGAGGTCGATCATCACCGGCGACAGGTCCACGCCGTAGGCGTCCAGCCCCAGCTCCCTCAGGTGCATCGTCATGTGCCCGGGCCCGCATCCCAGCTCACCGACGGTCCCGCCGCCCGCGGCCCGTACGGATTCCGCGAACGCGGCGAGCACCGAACGGTCCATCGGAAACCGGTCGAGCGCACCGCGGACGAAGTCGGCGTAGCGGACGGCGACGGCGTCGTAGGCGTCCGCTGTCGCGCTCAGATGGGAGGAAGTGTCAGTCACAGGGGCCGACATTAACTCCTGGCCTCCGTGGCGTCGCGACCGGCCCGAACTCTTCGGCGCCGCCGCTCGGCTCGCTCGTCCGTTCCGGGGTGAAACAGGCACAGCACCCCCGTATACAGGCTGCTTAATACCTCACTCGGGCGACGATGCGCCACACGTAGATGTAGCGGCTGTTCGGAATTCGTCCGCATCACCGATCATCTGCACTAAAGAGGAAAACGCTTCCTAGGAGTGGAGTCGAAATGCGATACCTCGCATCTTCTCTGTGCACCCTGGCACTCGGGGCCGGTGTGCTCTTCGGAATCGCCGGTAACGCTGCCGCCACAGCTCAGCCCGCCGTGGCGAAGCAGGACACCGTGACCGCCCAGCAGTGTGTGGGCGGGGGCGGATTCGTCGATCAGGACGAGACGAGCCCGACCGGTCTCCGTTGTCTCGGCGGGGAGTTCGACGGCATTCCGGTGACACTCGGGCAGTGAAGCCCGGCATCTCGTGACGACTGCGGGAAGTGCCCGGCCCGATACGGGTCGGGCACGGCACCGTCCATGGAAGGGAAATGCGGCGTATCGCCATGTGCCGGCGGGCGGTTCGCCGACTCTCCGGTGTTTCGGTCAGCGCGGCCGCGGTGGGGGCCGCATGCGGCAAGTTTCCGGAGATCCGGGGCGGCGGCCAAGTGGATTACGGGCGGTTGTCCCGGGTCTGCCGGTAGCGCTCGCCGACGACGCCCTGGTCGGTCTCCCACCAAGGGCGGGTCAGCTCGGGGGCAGGGGGCTCGTCGGCGCGCTCCGGGGTGGGGGCGGGAGCCGGGACCGTGGCGAGCTCCTGGTCGAGCCTGCGGTCCAGCTCCGCCGTCCTGACCCGCTCGGCGCGGCGCCACTCGACGAAGACGGCGATGAGGAAGGGCATGCCGACGAGTTCGGCGATCGACAGCATCAGTCCGCCGCCGAGCGCCTGGTCGCGCTCCGGGCTCGGGCCCCAGCCGCGCTGCTGCGATCCGTACCAGCCGCCCGCGATCAGGGTGCCGCTGGTCATCACGACGATGCCGGGTACGGCGTCGACCAGCCCGTCGACGAAGACCAGCAGCGCCCGCACGGGGTGGCTGCACCACGCCGGCAGCAGTTCCTCGCGGGAGAGCATGGGCAGGACGAACAGGCTGCCCGCCGCGAGGAGGTGGAGGTACATCAGCCGGTGGATCGCTTCGTTCCGCAGGGCGGCCTCGAAGTAGGGCGTGAAATAGACGCACAGCTCCGTGGCGAGCACGAGCAGGGTGCTGACCAGCGGGAACGTCAGCACCCTCACGACGCGCCCGCGCATCGCCCGGTGCAGCCGCTCGGCACCGCGGGCGGGCAGCGCGCGGCGGGCGAGGGCGACGGGGTCGCCGAGGGCGAGGCCGAGCGGTGCGATCAGGTCGAGGAGGATGTTCTGCACCGCGGCGGGCCAGAAGAGGACCCGGTCGTACACCGCGAGGGACGACAGGGTCGCGACGGCGATCGCCCCGAGGCCGAGGGTCACGAACGCGAGCGTCCGGGCCACGGGCCAGCGCTCCCCCTTCCTCGTCACCCGCAGGACGCCCCAGGCGTAGAGACCGCCGAGGAGGACGATGAGGGCGAGGCCGAAGGGGTCCGCTTGCCAGGTGCCGAAGGCTCGGGCGGGGGTGAGATTGGTCAGTGCCACGATCGCTCAGCGTAGCCCCGGCCGTAGTGGATCCACGGGCCGGTCGGGGGCGGTAAAGCGCAGGTCACGGGCTTGGAAGCGTTTCCTCTAGGCGAGGCAAAGGGTGAGTGTCGAGGTGCCGGCCGTCGGGCTCAGGAGGTGGCCGGCGCCGCCGCGTCGAGCAGGGCGCGGACCGCGACGGCCTCGGGGACCCCGAGGCGGGTGAAGAGCGTGAGGGCCTCGTGCAGGTGGCCGTGGCCGCGGTCCGGGCGGCCGAGGCGCGGGAGGGCCTGGCCGAGCACGGCGTGGGCGAGCCCTTGGCAGTAGCTCTTGCCCAGTTCGCGGGCGATCCGCAGGGACTCCTCGGCGCAGGAGACGGCGTCCTCGTCCCGCTGTTCGTCGAGGCGGCACTCCGCGAGGCGGGCCCAGGCCAGCCCCTCCCAGCCGCGCTGGTGCTGGGAGATGAAGTGGCCGAGCGCGCCGCGCATGCGCTCGGCGGCGAGCGCGGGGGCGCCGGTCCTGCGGAGCACGTAGCCGTGCTGGTAGAGCGTCATCGCGACGGTCGGGCCGTTGCCGGTCGCCTCCGCCAGCCGGACGGCCTCCGCGGCGGCGCGTTCGGCCTGCTCGGGCTGGGCGAGGGCGAGGTGCACGCGTGCGGTGTTGGCGAGCACCCGCGCCTCGCTGCCCTTGTCGTCGAGGCCGTCGCAGAGGGAGCCGGCGAGCTCCAGCAGCGGGAGGGCCCGGTCGGGGCGGTCGGTGGCGAGGTGGAGGATGCCGAGCGCGTTGGCGGCGAGGTGGCGGCACAGGTTGTCGGCGGCGTCCTCGGCGAGCCGCAGCGCGGTGGTCAGTTCGCGCTCGGCGGCGTCGTACACGTCGGTGAGGTAGTGGAGGTTGCCGAGGGTGTAGCGGGCCCGGGCCTCGACGCGGGGTTCCGCGCGGGTGTGCGCGGTGTCGGCGGTGAGCTCGCAGAGGCGGCGCAGCTCCTCGCGGTGGGCGGGGCCCTCGATCAGGCCGGACCAGGTGAGCAGCAGGTCGCCGGCGGGGCGCAGGGCGTCCGGTGCGCCGGGGACGGCCTGGGCGAGGAGCGAGGCGAGCGGTATGTGCTCGTGGCGCAGCCACTGCCGGGCGTCGTCGGCGTCGGCGAAGGGCACGCCGGGCAGGGTGACGGGGTGCAGGTGGCGCTGGAGGGCGTGGTCGGGTTCGAGGGTGCGGGAGGCGTTGCCGACGGTGGCGAGGTGGTGGTCGAGGAGGCGCTGGACGGCCTCGTGGCGCTCCTGCGGGGTGTCGGTCTGTTCGGCCTGCATACGCGCGTAGAGCCGCAGCAGGTCGTGGAAGCGGTAGCGGCCGGTGGCGTACGACTCCAGCATGCCCGCGTCGGCGAGGCCCTCGGCGAGGTCCTCGGCGGTGAACTCGTCGCGTCCGAGGAGCGCGGCGACCGCCGGCAGCGACAGGTCGGGGGCGGCGGGGAGGGCCAGCAGGCGGAAGGCCCGGGCCTGGTCGTCGGCGAGGTGGGCGTAGCCGAGCCGGAAGGTGGCCTCCACGGTGAGGTCGCCTGCCTGCAGTTCGTCGAGCGTGCGGCGTTCGTCGTCGAGCCGGGTGCCGAGGGCGGCGATGGTCCAGCCGGGCCGGGCGGCGAGACGGGAGGCCACGATGCGTACGGCGAGCGGCAGATGGCCGCAGGCCGCGACGAGCGCGGTGGCCGCCCGGGGTTCGGCGGCGACCCGCTCGTCGCCCACGATGGCGGCGAGGAGCGAGAGGGCCTCGGGGGCGCTGGCGACGCCGACGTGGAAGTGCCGGGCGCCGCCGAGGGTGAGGGCCCGGGACCGGGAGGTGACGAGGACGGCGCAGCCCGCGGTGCCGGGGAGCAGGGGGCGGATCTGGGCGGCGTCGCGGGCGTTGTCGAGGAGGAGCAGGACGCGCCGGTCGGCGAGCACGGAGCGGTAGAGGGCGGCGCGCTGGCCGAGGTCGTCGGGGATGTCCGTCTCGGGGACGTCGAGGGCCTGGAGGAAGTGGGACAGGACGCTGCCGCTGTCGGCGGGGTGCGGGCCCTGGCCCTGGAGGTCGACGTAGAGCTGGCCGTCGGGGAAGTCGGGGCGGGCCGCGTGGGCGGCGTGCACGGCGAGCGTGGTCTTGCCGACGCCGCCGATGCCGGTGAGCATGGCGATCATCACGGCGGGCCCGGAGGTCTCGGTGAGGGCGGCGCACACGTCGTGCACGAGCTCTTCGCGCCCGGTGAAGTCGGGGATGCCGGCCGGGAGCTGGAAGGGGACGGCCCTGGGGCGCGCGGCGTCCGCGGGGCCTGCCGCGGACTCGGTGCCCGCGGGCGGGGCGTAGGCCAGTGCGGGGTCGGCGGCGAGCACCCTGGCGTGCAGTTCGGTGAGTTCGGGGCCGGGTTCGACGCCGAGTTCGGCGACGAGCAGGCGCCGGGTGCCGGTGAAGGCGGCGAGGGCGTCGACCTGGCGGCCGCAGCGGTAGAGGGCGAGGATCAGCAGGGCGCGGAGGCGTTCGCGCAGGGGGTGTTCGGCGGCGAGGGAGCTCAGTTCCGGGACGATCTCGGCGTGCCGGCCGAGGGCGAGGGCGCAGTCGAAGAGCCCTTCCTGGGCGACGAGGCGGGCCTCCGAGAGCCGGTGCCGCTGGCGTTCGGCGTACGGGCCGGGGAGCCCGGCGAGCGCGGCGCCGTGCCAGAGGTCCAGGGCCGCGGCGTAGCGGCTGTGCGCGGTCTCGGTGTCCCCGGCGTCACGGGCCTCGGCGGCCTCGGCGAGGCGGCGCTGGAAGACGACGGCGTCGACCTGCTCGGGGGGTATGTGCAGGGCGTAGCCGCCGGAGGAGGAGACGAGGACCGTGGCCGGGGTCCTGGCCACCCGGCCGGGTTCGAGGAGGTTGCGCAGGCGGGAGGCGTAGGTCCGGATGGTGCCGAGCGCCTGAGGCGGTGCCAGTTCGCCCCACAGGGCGTCGATCAGTTCGTCGCTGGAGACCGTGCGGCCGCCGCGCAGCAGGAGGACGGCGAGCATGGCGCGCTGCTGGCGCGCGCCGAGCTCGACCTCGCGCCCGTCGAGCTGCGCGTGCACGGGGCCGAGCAGCTGGAAGGAGAGCCGTGCTCCTGTTGTTGCTCCGCTGGCGCCCATGTCTCCCCCGACCTCACCGCGCACACTCCGCCCGGCGACAAGGGGGACAGTATCTCAGTGGTTGGCACGGTAAGCGGCACCCGTGACGTTACGGGTGCGGGTCTGTTGATCGCCTGTTGATCGGGGTGTCACATACTTCGAGGAAAGAACGTTCGACCCGCACGACAGGAGTTCCGCATGACCACCGACGCCCTGAAGCCCGCCGGGGCCGCGCAGCCCGCCGAGCAGAACACGCCCAGCGAGCAGGCCATCCTCGCCGGACTGGGCGCGCCCATCGAGCACGCGGAGGGCGCCCCGATCCCGGGGACCGAGCCCAGCGGTCCGATCCGCCCGACGCACACGACGGGCGCGCAGTAGGACGCGACCCCGGACAGCGCTCCGCAGGCGCGGGCCCCCGACCACGTTCGCGGTCGGGGGCCTGTTGCCGTCCGCGCACACCGGGCACCCGTTAAAGGTGTGCAAAGAAACCTTCGCTCCACCCCCCGAGGGAACGAATACCGGACAGCCGCGCCCCTTCCTGTCCGCTCACCGCCCCTCGCCCATCCGCGCCTGTCACGGGCGTTCACGAGAACGGCTCGCGGTACGCGTGTGACGCAAGAGACTTGCCGACGCACCGCTCGTACGACCGAATGTCGCTCTTGAACGTTCACATGGACGATCCGATACTCCGAGAATTGACATGGACGCGACTAGCGTCTCCCGGTCGGCTCCGGGCGGCGCATCGGCCGTCACGCCTCTGTCACTACGTCACATTCACCCTCCGTGCCCGGACATCGGCCCCATCGGGCACCCCCCACAGGAGGTCTCGTGAAACGTCCTCGCATATCGGCACGCCGCTCCGCCATGGCCGGCTCGGCCGCCGCCGTCCTCGCGGCCGCCGCGCTCGCCCTGCCCAGCGCCCACGCCATGTCCGCCCCGGCGCCCGACGCGGCCTCCGCCGAGCAGGCCGCGGGCCTCGCCCAGCGGATCGCGGCCGAGCTCCCGGCGGACACCGCGGGCTCGTACTACGACGCCACCACCCACCGGCTCGTCGTCGACGTGCTCGACGCGGCGACCGCGGCGAAGGTGCGGGCCGCGGGCGCCGAGGCCAGGCAGGTCCGGCACTCGGCGGCCGAACTCGACTCGGCCAGAGGCACCCTCAAGGCCCAGGCGTCCATCCCGGGCACCGCCTGGTCGGTCGACCCCAGGACCAACAAGGTCGTCGTCACCGCCGACAGCACGGTGCGCGGGGAGCGGCTGAGCAAGCTCGACAAGGTCGTCGCGAGCCTGGGGGACAAGGCCACGCTCAGAAGGACGGCGGGCACCTTCCGGCCGCTCATCGCCGGCGGCGACGCCATCTGGGGCAGCGGCGTGCGCTGTTCGCTCGGCTTCAACGTCAGCAAGGACGGGCAGCCGTACTTCCTGACGGCGGGGCACTGCGGCAACGCCTCGGCCGAGTGGTCCGACTCGCAGGGCGGCGCCCAGGCCGGCACCACGGAGAGCTCGACCTTCCCCGGCCACGACTACGCCCTGGTGCGCTACACCGGCTCCTCCGACCACACCAGCGCGGTGGACCTCTACAACGGCAGCCAGCAGAACATCAGCCGGGCCGGTGAGGCGACGGTCGGCGAGCAGGTGCAGCGCAGCGGCAGCACCAGCGGCCTGCACGGCGGCCAGGTCACCGGCCTCAACGCGACCGTCAACTACCAGGAGGGACAGGTCGACGGCCTGATCGACACCAGCGTGTGCGCCGAGCCGGGCGACAGCGGCGGCGCCCTCTTCGACAACGACACGGCACTGGGCCTCACCTCGGGCGGCAGCGGGGACTGCTCCTCCGGTGGCGAGACCTTCTTCCAGCCGGTTCCCGCGGCCCTGCAGGCGCTCGGGGCACAGCTGCCCTGACGCTCCACCGCACGGCCGCTCCGGCACACGGCCCCCGTGCGCGCCTCACGGCGCCGGGGGCCGTCTCCCGTGGTGCGCCGGGGTCAGTTGACGCGGCCGTACCAGACGCTGTTGCTCCAGATCTTCTCCAGCCGGACGGACGCGCCGGGCTTGGGCGAGTGCCAGATCTTGTTGTCCCCGGCGTAGATGCCCACGTGGTAGACGTTGCTGCCGGAGTGGAAGAAGACCAGGTCACCGGTCTGACGGGAGCCGGCGGAGAGGTGCCGGGTCTTGTTGTACTGGTCCTGCGCGGTGCGCGGCAGGTTCTTGCCGACCTTCTTGAACGAGTAGAGCGTCAGGCCCGAGCAGTCGAAGCGGCTGGGGCCCGCGGCGCCGTACTGATAGGGCGAGCCCTTCTTGGAGGCGGCGACCTTCAGCGCGGCCTGGCCCGGGGTCGCCGCCTGGGCGTCGGCCGCCACTCCGGGCAGCAGCATCGAGGCGGTGACGGTGGCGGCGGTGAGGACGGTCGCGGCGCCGGCCCGGGACACGAGCGTGGATATGCCGGGGAACGCAGACATGTCAAACCCTTCGTCATCCGCCTGCGAAAGATGACCTGTCGGGTTCGGGCTGTCGAAGTCGCCCGGCCACATCCGTGGCTTCACCCCAAGGACCACCGCCATCGTGGTCCGCCGTACCTGGGTCTCCCGCTCCTGCCGATCCAGTCGGTCTGCTCCGCACCCGGAACGGCGGCAGGACTCGGCGTCCGCCCGGGGTGCCCGTCTCGGTGACGGGATCTTGTGTTCGAGTGACGATCCTGCATCACGAAGTCCCGGAAACCGGAGCCGGAACGGCTTTCTGTGAACTTCTTCACTTCACGTCATTCATGGAACCGGGGCGCATTTACGGCGCACGGAAATCAGGCAACTCCTTTTGGCTCTTGGGAGTTGAGGTAATCCGGAGACTGAAATCCGGTCACCCGGCTCCGTTCCGCGGCCGGTACGCGCGGGAGGGCGGACGTCTTTGCGTCAGAAACACGCGACCGCGGGGAGCGCGCGGTTCACCGCGACAGCGCGAGGGTAGCCCTACGGCATGCTCACCCTAGGGATCGAGGAGGAGTATCTTCTGCTCGACCCGGCCACCGCACTGCCCGTTCCGAAGGCGGAGCAGGTCTGCGCAGCGGTGGACCTGGAGCCGGTCGTGCACGAGCGGGAGATTCAGGCGGAGTTGTTGCAGGCCCAGGTGGAAGTGGCCACTCCGGTCTGCGCCGACCTCGCGGAGGCGAGCGGGCACCTGCTGCGGCTGCGCCACGCCGTGAGCTCCGCCGCCAAGCGGAGCGGCTGCCGGATCGCTGCGTCCGGCACGTCACCCCGCGCGGGCCTGGTGCCCGTACCCGTCACCCGGCACCCGCGCTATCTGGCGATGCGCGGCCGGGCGGCCCAACTGGTCGACGAACAGCTGGTCAACGGGATGCACGTGCATGTCGCCATCCCCGACCGGGAGATGGGCGTCGCCGTACTCAACCGCGTCCGCCCCTGGCTGCCGGTGCTGGTGGCCATGGCGGCCAACTCACCGATGTGGCACGGCCACGACACCGGCTTCGCCAGTTGGCGCACCGTGGTCTACAGCCGCTGGCCCGTCAGCGGGCCGCCCCCGCACTTCACCGATCTCGCCGACTACGAGGAGCGTATCCAGGCGCTCTTCGTCGCCGGGGCGATCAGCGACCGGGGGCAGCTGTACTGGCAGGCCAGGCTGTCCGACCGCTATCCCACGATCGAGGTGCGCTGCCTGGACGTCCAGCTGCGCGCCGACGAGGCCGTGATGCTCGCCGGGATCGTGCGCGGCATGGTGGCGACCGCCATCCGCGACGAGAAGAGCGGCCGCCGGACGGCGTACTGCCCGCCGGAGCTGCTCAGCGCCTCGAACTGGCACGCCGCCCGGCACGGCCTTGAGGACATGCTCGTCGACCCCGAGGGCAAGCGCCGCGGCGCCGAGGAGGTCGTCCACGCCCTGCTCGGGCACATCGGGCAGGCGCTGGAGGAGGCCGGTGACCTCCACCAGGTGAGCTCACTGGTCCACCGGCTGCTGCGGCGGGGCACCCCGGCGGACCGGCAGCGCCGGGTGCTGGCGGCGGACGGCATCAAGGCCCTCACCGATCTCATCACCGAACCGTGAGACCGGCGGCCACGAGCCGTGCGCCGCCGGGTCAGTAGTGCGGGTCGCCCTCGATCCGCCCGCCCAGGGCACGGGCCGTGGCCGGCAGGTGGCGGACGCGGGTGGCCAGGAGCAGGACGGCGAGGCCCAGATACACGTAGGTCATGAGGAGCCGGGCGGACTCGCCCGGCAGGGCGAACTGCACCGCGAAGAGGACGAAGAGGCCGGCGGCCTGGAGGCGGACGAACCGCAGGCCGAGCAGGACCACCACGGCGAGGACGGTCTGGGCGGCGGTCAGGGCGACCTCGTCGACCTGGCGGGTCACCAGCGGCAGGGCCGCTCCCCCGCCGCCCAGCGCGTGGGCCAGCGGCAGACAACCGACCAGCAGCGTCCACTGGTTGACCTTGCTGGACAGCAGCGCGCCGAGTCCGTCGCTCGCCCGCAGCCGCCATGCGAAGACCACGGCGACGATGAGCTCCGGGGCCTCGGAGGCCAGCGGGGCGAGCCACTGGACCAGGACGAAACGGTCGATGCCGAGCGAGGCCCCCGCCTCCACCAGGCCGTTGGCGAAGGGCTCCGCGCAGGCGAAGACCACGGCCGCGGCGGCGGCGAACAGCGCCGCGGTGGTGACGCGGCGTACGGTCCGGGGCAGCGTGGCGAGCCGCGCGGGGACCCCGACGAGCTCCTCCATCTCCCCCGAGCCGCACTTGCCGATCCGGTAGAGGTAGTAGCCGTACCAGGGGACCAGCACCACCGGGACGTACCAGCCGATCTCCCGGGTCAGCGGCATCACGAAGGCGAACACGGCGGCCACCGCGAGGAACGCGACGTCGATGCGCCGGTGCGGCTCCAGCACGATCCCGGTGTCCGGCAGGGACCGGCGGCGCAGCGCGAGCGTCGAGGCGAGCGCGACCAGCGGCCAGCCGACGCCCACGAGCAGCCTGTTGGCGCCGGTCATGTTGGCCGCGGCGTAGGCGGCGTACGAGGGGTCGGAGCCGGCCGCGTAGGCGAAGTAGAGGTCGACGGCGTATTCGGGCAGCACCGCGATGAAGGCCAGCAGGGCAAGGGCGAGCGCGCCGGCCATGTCGGCGCGGGCGGTCTCGGCCGCCCACATCAGCAGCAGCGCCGAACACAGCACACCCAGGCCGAAGACGGCCACGGCCCAGCCGGGCGCGAGCTCCGTGCCGCTCAGGCGCAGCACGGCCGCGGGGACCGCGCCCGCGCAGGTGACACCGATCCGGGCGGCACTCGCCGCGGCGGAGGGAATCCCCCGGGTCTCGCGCATGGCGGGCTCCTTCGCGTCGCGCCTGTACCGCCGATCTATCAGCAGGCACCGGTGGTGCGGCGCGGACAGCCCGGCGCGGGGCCGGGCGACGCCCGTTCGGAGCAGACGGGCAGCGGGTCGTACGAAGAGGCGGCACTCGGAAAGACACTCAGAGGTGGCACTCAAAGGGAGGCGCGGGACGGGGCACGGCCCCGCCGTTCCTATAACGCCGCTCGCGGAAGTTGCGGGCGGATGTTCCCCGCCCACTGCTGTCCCTGTCGGTCGGTCAGCGCACGCATGGTGTCCCCCTCCCTCCAGCTCCCTCACGACCACCTGTTGTGGTGAAGTCGGCCAGGTCAGCGGCACCCCCGTGGCTGCTGACCCGTGGGTCGATCATGCAGCAGGGATGCGATCATTTCTGCGGAGAACTTTTTGCAGGAAAAAGTGACCCATCAAATCGGCTTCCCCTTGCGGCGCCGTTCGTGATATTGGGGAGAGTTCCGTTGGACAAGGAAGCCCTACAGGCATTGCTCCGCGAACGCCGGGGCCGGATCGCTCCGGAGGACCACGGACTCGTCCGTCCGTCCCGCCAGGGCAGGCGCGCACCGGGGCTGACCCAGAGCCAGATCGACCAGCTGCTGCACCGTACCCACGGCACGTTCAACCGGCTGGAGACGGGCGCGTACCCCAACCCGCCGGAGGACCTGCTGCGCGACGTCGCGCGGCTGCTCGCGTTCACCGAGCACGAGTGGACGTCGCTGTGGCTCTACGCCGTGCACCGCCACCCGCCCTACCCGCTGCACCAGCGCTCGGGCACGGAGGTGCCCCGGGCCTGGCAGGACGTCGTCGAGGGCCAGTCCCACATGGCCTACATCAACGACCAGTCCTGGCGGGTGCTCGCGCACAACCAGGCGTTCGCGGAGATGTTCCCACGCCGCGAGGTGCCGGAGAACACAATGCGGTGGATGACGCTCCACCCGGAGGCCCGCACGGTCCTGACCGGCTGGCAGGAGCACTGGGTGCCGATGATCCTGCCGCAGATGCGCGCGGCCGTGGCGGCGCTGCCCCACGACGAGACGCTCGCCGAGCTGGAGGCGGACATCCTCGCCGACCCGGTGGTGGGGCCGCTCTACGAGGCGGGCGGCCGGGCGTACGTCCACCCTGACGGCGACGAACGGCCGCTGCTGCACCCGGTGCAGGGCCCCGGCTGGGTGTCGCTGTGCAGCGCGGAGCCGCTCGCGTCACCGCGTGCCCGGCTTATGGTGCTGGTCTTCCGTCCCGGTGAACGGAGCGGACCGACCCGCCGGCCCATGCTGCACGCAGGATGACCGCGGGGCGGCCCGCGCCGGGCACCGCCCCCGACCCAGGCCGGACGCCGCCCCGACCCGTGGAGGTCCCGTGACATCGCACGTCTCGCCCCCCGCCATAGCCCTCCCCCGTCACCGTGTGACCACCGAGGACATCTGTGCCGACATCCGTGAGCACCACGCGGACCATCCGCGGCTGGACTCCGTGCTGCGCGTCGTCCACGCCACCGGTGTCCGTACCCGGCGGTTCACGCAGCCCCTGGACTCGCCCACGGTCTCCGGCACCGCGTCGGTGGAGGAGCGCAACCGGGTGGCGTTCGCCGACTCCGCCGAACTGGCCGCGCGGGCCGCGCGGACCGCGCTCGCGGACACCGGGCTCGAACCGTCGGACATCGACTGCGTCGTCACGAGCCACTCCACCTCGTGGGCCGTGCCGGGCCTGGACATCCACCTCATCGGCGCGCTCGGGCTGCGCGCCGACGTGCGCCGGGTCCCCATGACGTCCCTCGGCTGCGTGGGCGGGGCCCAGGCCCTGGTCCGCGCCACCGACCACGTGCGGGCGCACCCGGGGAGCCGGGTCCTGGTGGTCGTCGCGGAGACCATCAGCACGATCTACAACCACCGCAACACCGCCTTCGAATCGATGATCTACAAGGCGCTGTTCGGCGACGGCGCCGGTGCCTGTGTCGTCACCGACGCCCCGCTCGGGCCCGGCCTGTGCGTCGAGGACACGTGGGAGTACCTGCTGCCCGACAGCGGCAGCCGCTACCGGGGGCGGCTCGACGACGCCGGTCTGCACTTCGACTCCACCCGTGAGGCCGCCGAGGCCACCGGCGACGTGATGCCCGCCCTGGGCGCCTGGCTGGAGACCGTGCAGGCACCGCCCGCCGAACCGCAGTGGGCGGTCGTCCATCCCGGCGGGCCGCGCGTCCTCGACGACACCGCGCGGGGCCTCGGCGTCGACGCGAAGATGCTGCGGCACTCGTGGAACAGCTTGGCGGAGAACGGGAACCTGGGCGGCGTCGCCGTCCTCGACGTCCTCGCCCGCACGCACGAGGACCCGCCGTGCGACGGCGAGCGGGGGTTGCTGCTGTCCTTCGGGCCGGGCTTCCTGGCGGCCGCGTGCCGCGGCACTTGGCGCGCGTGAGGAACCGTCCGGTCCCCGCCGCCGGGCGGGCCCGCCCGGCGGCGGGTCAGTGTGCCGAGTCCGCGCGGAAGTGCTTCGGGACCAGCACCGCCGCCAGGACCACCGCCACCGCGACGATGCCCACGCACACCATCGCGGTGGTGGTCAGCGCGTCGTTGAACGCCGAGCGCGCCGCCGCCCGCAGGGCCCGGCCCACCGCGCTGCCGGTGCCGAAGGAGCGGGCCACCTCGTCGGCGCCGCCCACCGACTGCCGCGCGGTCGCCAGGTCCGCGCCCCGCACCTCGGCGGGCAGACCGGTCATCCGGGAGCGGAACAGCGTGGTGTGGATGCTGCCGAGCAGGGCCACGCCGAAGCCGATGCCCAGTTCGTAGGCGCTCTCGGAGACCGCGCCCGCCTGGCCCGCGCGCTCGGGGCGCACGGCGGAGACCATCACCGCCGCGGAGGCGGTGATGGCCATGCCGTCGCCGATGCCGAAGGTGACCAGGGCGACCGCCACCACGCCGTAGGCCAGGGGCTGCGGAGCCGCGGCCAGCACGGCGAAGCCGCACAGCAGCGCGGCCAGACCGGCCGTCAGCACGGTCCGCACCCCGATCCGGCGCAGCAGCCAGGGCGTCGCCAGGGACGAGGCGAGCAGGGCGAGGGCGACGGGCAGTGTCCGCAGCCCGGCCGCCAGGGCGTCGTAGCCGCGGACGTACTGGAGCCAGAGGGAGATCAGGAAGAGGGCGGCGCCGATCGCCATCATGGCCGTCAGTGTGGCGAGCGCGGCGGCCAGGAAGGGGCGGCTAGCGAAGAGCCTGACGTCCAGCAGCGGGTCCGCGGCGACCAGTTGGCGGCGTACGAACCAGGTGAGCGCCGCCAGGCCGACCAGCAGCGCGGCCAGGTCGGCGGGCCGGAAGCCGCCCGCCAGGTGCTTGATGCCCCAGGCGGTGGCGATGACTCCGGCGACGGACAGCACGGCGGACCACAGGTCGAGGGCGTGGTGCGAGGGGCTGCGGTATTCGGGGAGCAGCAGCACGGCCGCGACGACGGTGATCACGACGACGGGCACGTTCACCCAGAACGCCGCCGACCAGGAGAAGGCGTTCACCAGCGCACCGCCGACCAGGGGGCCGATCGCGGCGCCCGCGCCCGCGACGGCGGCCCAGATCCCGATCGCCTGGGTGCGCTCGTGGGCGTCGGTGAAGATGGTGCGGATCAGGGAGAGGGTGGACGGCATCACCATGGCTCCGCCGATGGCGAGCAGCACCCGGCCGGCGATCAGCTGGAGGACGCTCTCGGTGATCCCGGCGGTGGCGGCGAGCACCGAGGCCGCCCCGAAGACGGAGAACCCCGCGACGAACAGCAGCTTCCGGCCCACCCGGTCGCCCACGGCGCCCGCGGTGACGAGCAGCCCGCCCAGCACCAGGCCGTAGATGTCGATGATCCAGAGCTGTTGCAGGGCGTCCGGCCGCATGTCCTTGATGAGGGACGGCAGGGCCACGTTGAGGATGGTGGCGTCCATGGCCACCAGCAGGAGGCTGGCGCACAGGACCGCGAGCATCGCCCAGCGGGCGGGGTCGGCCGCCTCCGGGCCGGGGGCGGTGCCAGGGCCGTGGTCCACGCGGTGTCCCGTCCCTTCCGGGGATCACGTGCCCCACCGGTGACGTCGACGGGGCGGCGGGTGTGTGGTGTGCGCCGCCCCGCAACGGAACCTAACCCCTCGGCCCACGGGCCGCATCCCGGGACTTTTCCGCCGCTGTCGACGGCGGTGGGTTCCGCCGGACGGCGGGCTGGGCAGGGTGCTCTACGGAAAGGGAGGTGTCCGTGGGACGCATCGCCGAGTCCGCCTCCGGGCGGGACGCCGGGCCCGACGGCGAGCAGGAGCGGGGGCCCGGCGGCGGGCGTCCGGGGCGCACCGTGGCGGTCGTCGGCGGCGGGGTCGCCGGGACCAGCGTCATCCTCCACCTGGTGCGTACGCTCCTCGAACCCTCCGGTGGGGCCGGGCGCGGCCCCGTCGGCTCCGTTCTCCTCATCGACCCCCAGCCCGCCGGGTGGGGGCTCGCCTTCGGGGACACCGACCCGCTGCTGTTGTGCAACACGGCCGTCGACATCAACTCCCTGCTCGCGGACCGGCCCTTCGACTTCGTCACCTACCTCCGGCAGCACGGCTGGACCGGTGGCGAGAAGGACTGCGTGCCCCGCGCCCGGATGGCCGAGTACTGCCACGACCGCTACACCTGGGCCCGGGAGCGGGCGGCGGCCCACGGCATCGACGTACGGCAGGTGCGCGGCACGGCCGCCTCGATCGAGGCGCGGGGCGCGGAAGGGCTGCGGATCCGGCTGGACGACGGGCGGGTGGTACGGGCCGACGGCGTCGTCGTCTGCACCGGCGTGCACCGCCCCCGCACCCCTGACGGCTTCGCCGCCTTCGCCGCTCACCCCCGCTATCTGGACAGCCCCTACCCGGCCGCCCGGATCCGCGCGCTGCGCCCGGACTCGCGGGTGCTGGTGGTCGGCAGTCACCAGTCGGCGGTCGACGCCTCGTTGCTGCTGTGCCGGGACGGGCACCGCACGACGGTGACCTCGCCGTCGGGTCTGCTGCCCGCCGTGCGGGTGTCGCTGGCCGCGCCCGTACGGGACTTCCCGCCGCTGGCCCGGATCGCCCGGCTCGACCCCGCCGACCCCCTGCTGGAGGAGCGGCTGGTCCGCTGCGTGGTGGAGGCCGTCCGGCTGCTCGGTCCGCTGCCGCTGCGACGGCAGACCTCGCGGGCGGCCGACCCCGTGCGGCGGCTGCGGGAGGAGACGGCGCTGATGGAGGAGGGGGCCTGCCGGTGGGCCGGGGTGATGGTGCCCCTGATCGAGGCCGTGATCGCCCTCGCGCCCGCGCTGCCGCCGGCCCGCCGCGGGGAACTGGCGGCGCGCTTCGGCTGGTTCACCGGGCGCTACGCCACCGCTGTGACCGCGGTCAACGCCCGCCGTCTGCTGGCCTGTTTCGACTCGGGCGCGCTGCGGATGGCAGCGTCCTATCCGTCCGCCGTGACCTTCGCCGAAGGTGCCTGGCGGGTGGCGGCGCCGGACGGGCGGGTGGAGCGGTTCGACTCCTTCGACTACATCGTCAACGCCACCGGCTATCACCCGCCGGTGCTCCACTGGGACCGCGCGGGCTCCGCGCTGCACCTGGGCGATCCGCCCGCGCACGCCACGGCCGTCGATCGTCTGGAGGGCGACCTGCGGGTCCGCCGGGCGGCCGGGGCGGCGCCGGAGCGGGTCTGGGTGGTGGGGGTGGGGACGCATGTCCGTATCCCGTTCGCGAACCACCTGCGCAATGTGGTGCGGCAGGCGCGGCAGGTCGCGCGGGAGCTGGCGGGCGCGGAGGTGGCCATCTGAAGGGGCGGGCGCGGGGGCGGGCGCGGGGTCGCCGGGTCCCGGGGGCGCGCTATTCCAGCAGGCCGCGCCGCATCGCCTCGGCGACGGCGGCCGCCCGGTCGGACACCCCGAGCTTCTCGTAGAGCCGCTGGGTGTGGGTCTTGACGGTGCTCGCGCCCAGATAGAGCTCCGCGGCCACCTGGGGGATGCTCTTGCCGTCGGCGAAGCCGTGCAGCACCTGCCGTTCGCGCTCGGAGAGGACCGTGGTGTCCCGGTCCGCGCGCAGCCGGATCTCGTCGACGAGCCCTCCGGCGAGATCCTCCGAGACCACCTGCTTGCCGCTCGCGACCTTCAGGACGGCGTCGACGATCTCGGCCCGCTTGGCGTCCTTGGCGAGATAGCCCGCGGCTCCCTCCTCCACGGCCCGGTAGACCACGGCGGCCTCCGTCGTGGCGGAGAGCAGGATGGCGCGGGTCGGCACCCGGTCGCGGACGAGGGCGCGCACGACGTCGATGCCGTCCAGGGTGGGGATGCGGTAGTCGATCAGGGCGACCTGCGGCTCCAGTTCCCGGATCACCCGGAGCGCCTCCGCGCCGTCCCCGGTCTCGGCCACCACCTCGATCCGGCCGCTCAGCCGCAGCCCGCGGGCGATGCCCTCGCGGTAGACGGGGTGGTCGTCGGCAACGACGACGGTCACCGGCGCACCGGCATCGGACTCCATACGACCGTCCTCCCGCACGCGTGCCGCCCCGCACGGCGGCTCGATCCCCCTCGCTCCACCATAGGACGGTTTCGACTGGTACGGCGGGGTGCGGCTCCCTCAGCCCGGGGCCCCGCGGATCCGGGCCGCGGCGCGGGCCACCCCGGTGAGCCACGCCTCGGCGTCGACGATCAGCAGGACCTGGGTGTCGGGGGTGCCGGGCGGCCGGTTCTCGACGTGGCGCAGCGGGGCGGAGGCGTCCGGCGGGCAGACGGCCGGGGGCATCTGTGCGAGGCCCGGCCCGTCGGCACCGTCACCGGCCCGCAGCGCCTCCGCCGCCCGGAGGACCTCCGCCGCCACCCGCTCGGCCAGGCCGTCCAGTTCGGCGGCGGCTTCCGGTGGCAGCGGCCCTTCCTGACGACTCGTCAGCATCTGGTCCGCGCCGTGCACCATGTCGTAGCCGACGGTCAGCACCGCCTCCCAGGACCGGTCCGGAGGACGCCGGACCCCGCACTCCAGGTGGTACTGGGCCGAGGACGCCTCCGCGAAGTACATCGCGTGGCGCACGGGCAGCAGCGGGTCGGGCGGGCCCGGCGCGCCGCCGAGCCGGGCGGCGGGCAGGCCCGCGGTGGCGAGGATCTGCGGGTGCAGATCGAAGATGATCTCGCGCATCTCCTTGACGGTCCCGCGCACGCCCGCCTGGGCGCGGGCCAGGGCCTCCGCCCCGGGCTCCGCGTGCGCGCCCTCCACCTCCTCCAGGTCGTGGAGGGCGGCGAGCAGCGTCTGCACGGCGCCGTCGTGCAGCGCGTCGGCGAGGTCAGAGCGCTCGCGGGTCTCGGCGGCGAGCGCGTCGTCGAGCAGCAGCTCACGGGTGTCCAGCAGTTCGGAGACCCGCTGGGTGCGCCGCTGGAGCAGCACCGTGATGAGCGTGCACACGCCCGTGATCCACAGGACGTACGTCTCGTCCACGACGACCGCCCACGCGCCCGCGGAGCGCGGCGAGAGCAACTGCCGCAGGGACATCAGGGCGTAGGCCGTCATGCCGGCGAGGCAGAGTGCGGCGGTCACCCTCGGCATCTGCCACAGGACGGTGGCCAGGGGCCAGATGAAGAAGGCGTAGCGGACCGGTGAGTCGGCTCCGCCGGAGAGCGCGGCCAGGGCGGTGATCAGCACCAGGTCGACGGCCAGGACGAGCACGGCGCCGCGCACGCGGGTGACCGGGCGGCGGTGGGCGCCCGCCAGGCGGAGGAACGACCAGGCGACGTACGCGACGAGCAGCCCGTCGAACCAGGAGCGGTAGAAGAAGTCCGCGTTCGCGTGCTGCCCCGCCAGGAAGAGCGGGATGAAGAAGGGGACCCGGATCCAGGCGACGTAGCGGGAGGACTGGGCGATCATCTCGCCGGTCTGCGCCTCGCGCCAGCGGGTGGTCATCGCGCTTCGTCCTCGGTCTCCGGTGGGCCCGAACGGCGGTCGGCCGCAGGTGCGTTCAGCAGTTCAGTGGTACGGGGATGTTCCGCGAGGTCGGTCCCGTGTCGCGGCACAGCCGGTAGCCCTCGTCGCGGAGGTCGTCGATGATCCCCGGCACGGCGTCGGGGAAGCGCGTGAAGAGGTGCCCGAGGATCACTCCGCCCCGCTTGTCCGCCGCGGGTGCCTGGCGGACGCGCGCCCGCAGGGTGTCCGTGCCGGGGAAGCTCCCCGCGCTGTCGTCCCAGTCGAGCGTGTCCACGGTCCAGGTGCAGACGCGGTAGCCGAGTTCGGAGGCGATGCGGGTCTCCCGGGCCCCGTAGTTGCCATAAGGGGGCCGGAACAGTGTGCTGTCCAGGCCGTCGCGGATCTCGGCGCGGGCGTCCGCCTCGGAGAGGTCGGGCAGGTTCCGGTGGGAGTAGGTGTGGTTGCCGACCCAGTGGCCCTGCTCGCGCAGAGTGTCGACGACGTGCGGGTTCCGGGAGGCGAATTCGTTGATGAGGAAGAACGCGGCCCGGATGCCCCGGCTCGCCAGATAGTCCCCCACCTCCACGGCGAGGTCGGGGTCGTCGTAGGCCCAGTCGTCGAAGGACAGCAGCACTCTTCCGGAGGTGTTGCCGCAGCGCTGCTGGTCGTACGGAGCGGCCCGGTGCGGACCGGCGGTGCCGGTGGCCGGGGTGAGGGCCAGCGCCAGGGCGGCCAGGGCCGCGACCAGCGCGACGCGCTTGCTCGTGCGATGACAGGACATCCGGAGGGCTCCTCTGCAGGCCGCCGTGAGGGTCCGATCATCCCGGTGGCCGGGCCGCGCCGCCAGCAGCGAGGACGCGTGTCGGCCCGCGCGGCGCGGGGCCCCCGCCGGCGTGGACAATCGGGGGATGTCCAACACACGCACCACCGACCTCACCGGCGACTGCCCCTGCGGTCTCGGCAAGCCCTACGGCGAATGCTGCGGCGCCCTCCACCGGGGCGCCAGGACCGCGGCCACCGCCGAGGCACTCATGAGGTCCCGTTACAGCGCGTTCGCCGTGCACGACGCCCCCTACCTGCTGCGGTCCTGGCACCCGGGCACGCGCCCGGAGAGCATCGACTTCGACCCGGAGCAGCGGTGGACCCGCCTGGAGATCCTCGGCACGACGGGCGGCACGGCGTTCCACAACGAGGGCACCGTGGAGTTCCGCGCCCACTTCACCGCTCGGGGCCGCGCGGGCGACCAGCACGAGAACAGCAGCTTCGCCCGCGTCGACGGCGAGTGGGTCTACGTGGACGCGATCGACTGACGGCGGGGCGGGGCGCGTCGCCCGCACCACTGTCGCGTGGCGGCGTCCTCGATCGCCGGACAGGCCGGTCGGTCGTCGGGCACGGGCTCGATTGCGCACCCACATCAGCCAACTCAAGCCCGTCCGGCGCTTGAGGACACCGCCGCGCAGCGGTGGTGCGGACGACGACCATCCGCAGAACCGACCACGAGATCCGTCGGACAGGCCCTGGCAGCGCAGCGCATCAGCACGGCTGGCGCCACGCGTCCAGCGCCAGCCGTTTGCGCATCGAGCTCAGTCCGAGGCTCTTCGCCTCGTGGCAGAAGTCGCCCGGGTCCAGCTCGTACTCCACGTGGAACACCGCCTTCCCCCTCTTGACGAACGGCGTCAGCGCGTCGCACTCCTCGTACTGCGCGCACTGCTCGTTCACGGCGAAGTCGAAGTCGGAGACCAGCGCCGGGATCTGTTCGAGGTCGTTCTTGAGCCCGACGGCCAGGCCGCGGTCGTGGGCCAGCCGCGCGAGCATGCGGTTGAAGGCGAGCTGGTCGGCGGCCGTCAGGGGGAAGCCGGTGTGGTTACGGAAGCCCTCCGTCAGATCCGGTTCGACCGCGTCGAAGCCCTTCTTCCGGCACATGTCGAAGCGTGCGGCCATGAGCGGGCGGAGGGTGTCGAGGCGGCGGATGTCCAGCCACTTCTCGCCCTTCCAGCCCTTGTTCTGGTCGCCGAGCAGCGACTTCGGGAAGGCGCTCCGGTCGGGCCGGAAGTCCTCCCACGCACCGGCGTTGACGTAGCAGATCACCTTCCGGCCGCGCGCGTGGAGCTCCGCCACGACCTTCGCGGAGTTCTCGAACCCGTCGATGTCGTAGACGGGGACGTCCACGCCCGTGTCGACCTTCCCGTCGAGCTGCCACTGCCAGCGGGTGCCGGGGCGGGGCTGCCAGCGGCCGGACGGCGGGCTCGTGGTGCGGCCGGTCGGGCCCGCGTCGTCGTCCGGCTCCGCCTGCGGGGAGCCGTCGGCCGAGCAGCCCGCGAGTACGAGCAGCAGCACCGCCGACAGCGCTGCCCACCAGGTGCGTCTCATCGCCCTTCCCCCGCGGTCTCGGCCGTCCGGGGCACGGCCTGCCAGGGGTTGGGCCCCTCGCCCGGCACCGCGCAGTGCACCGCCGCTCCCCGGCGCTCGGCGGTGCGCGCCACCTGATCGGCGTGCTCGGGAGGCACTCCGTGGACGAGGTGGCAGAAGCGCTCCGGCGGGTGGTCGGCGGTCCAGACCGGGACCTCCGCCCGCCGGTACGCCTCCCAGTCGCCCTCGAAGGTGACGAGCAGGTCGGCGAGATGGGCGTAGCCGGGATCGGGGTGGACGCCGGGGTTGAGCACGGCCGTGCGCGCGCCCAGCGCCCTGGCGAGCAGCACCAGCCTGCGGTAACGGGGCAGCAGCGCCGGGTGGGCCGCGGCCTGGTCGAGGAAGACCCCGTCGACCTCGTACCACCTGCGGTGCCGGCGGATGTCGGCGACGACCTCACGGGCCGGGCGGTGGCCGTAGCCGGTGTCGGCGTAGCCGAACAGCGGGACGCCCGCGGCGCGCAGGCGCGCGGCCACCGCCGCGAAGGCGGGGTCGGGGCGGTGCCCCGGCCCGTCGGCGACGTTGAGCACCACTCCGCGCAGCGCGGGCGCGGCCGCCTCCAGCGCGGCCCACGCGCCGGGGTCGGCGGCGGGGTGGACGTACAGCGGAACGAGCAGTCGTGCCGTGGCCGTACGGTTCATGGGGCGGACTCCGGCGGTCGGGCCGTCCCGTCCCAGAGGTCGGTGAGGGACTCGGCCAGGGGGCGGCGCGGCAGCCAGTGCAACGCGCGCGCGGCGAGCGTGATGTCCGCCTGCTGCCAGGGTACGGCGGCGGAGCGGTGCGATCCGTCGCCGTCCTCGTCCAGCCGGCCGCGGAAGCCCGCGGCACGGATCAGTTCCTCGGCGAGCTCCCGGGCGGAACGGGCGGTCCCGCTGCCGATGTTGACGACGGGCGGCAGCGGCCCGGGGGCGGTGACGGCGCGGACGACGGCCTCGGCCACGTCGCGGGCGTCGACGAAGTCGCGGTGGGTGGAGAGGTCGCCGACCCGGACCCGGCCGTCGGGCCCGGCCCGGCGCAGCTCGGCGGCGAGCCGGCCGGGCAGCGAGGCGGCCGGCGCGCCCGGGCCGACGGGGTTGAACACCCGCAGGACGACGGCGTCGAGGCCGGATCCGGTGACCGCGAGGGTGCCCGCCAGCTTGGTGGCGCCGTAGAGCCCGGCCGGGCGGGTGGTGCCGGACTCGGCCAGCGGCGTACGGCCGTCGGTGGCGCCGTACTCGGCGGCGGAGCCGAGGTGGACCAGGCGCGCCCGGGGTGCGGCCTCGCGCAGTGCCTCGCAGAGGGCGGCGGGGCCGAGGGCGTTGGTCGCGGTGAGGGTCACGGGGCTGCCGCCGACCGCGCCCGCGCAGTTGACGACGGCGTCGGGGGCGGCGGCCCGCAGGGCGGGGGCGAGCCGGTCCGGGTCCGCGGTGGCCAGGTCGAAGGACAGCGCGGCACCCGGCCCGCGGCCGGCGTCGAGGACCTGCGCGCCCGGGAGGGCGCGCAGGCTCAGCGCGGCGTGCCGGCCCAGGAAGCCGGTGGCGCCCAGGACGAGAATGCGCATGCGGGCCGTTCACGCTCCCTTGATCAGCAGGTCGCGGTGTCCGGAGAACTCGCGGTTGGCCCGGTCGTAGTCGTCGGGGCGCCCGATGTCGAGCCAGTAGCCGTCGAAGTCGTAGGCGTGCGGCGGGGTCCCCTCGCTCAGCATGTCGAGCACCAACTCGTCGAATCCGAGCGGCAGTCCGGGGGTGTAGCGGGCGAGGGCGGCGCGGGAGACGCCATAGACGCCCATGGACACGCGGTAGTCCATGCTCGGCTTCTCGGCGAAGCCGACGACGCGCCCGGCGTCGGTGGTGAGCACCCCGAAGTCGATGTTCACCTGGCGGGCGTAGGTGGCGATGGTCAGCGGTGCGCCGGACGTGACATGGGTGCGGTAGACGTCACCGAAGTCGAGGTCGGTGAGGATGTCGCCGTTCATGGCGAGGAAGTGCTCGGGCAGCCGGTCGGTCATGGTGAGGAGGGGGCCCATGGTGCCGAGGGGGCTCTCCTCGGTGGTGTAGTCGACTCTCATGCCCCATTGGGAGCCGTCGCCGACGTAGGCGCGGATGATGTGGCCGAGGTGGCCGATCGCGAGGGTGCAGCTGGTGAAGCCCGCGCCGGCGAGCTGGCGCATCACGATCTCCAGGATCGCGTGCTCCTCGCCGATGGGCACGAGGGGCTTGGGGAGCGCCGTGGTGTACGGGCGCAGCCGGACGCCCTTGCCTCCGGCGAGTATGACTACGTGCATGGTTGCCGTCCTCTCTGCGTGGGTGACGTCGGGTGGTGAGCGGGGCCGGCCGGGTCAGACGTTGTAGATGCCGGCCTTGTAGCGGGTGAGGTTCCGCGGGTCGCGGAAGAAGTCGACGGTCGCGGCCAGGCCCTCCTCGAGCGGGTGCGCGGGGGCCCAGCCGGTGGCGGCGCGCAGTCGGCTCGCGTCGCAGACGAGCCGCATGACCTCGGAGTTCTCCGGCCGGATGCGCTCGGGGTCGGGGCGTACGTCGAGGTCGGTGTCCATCAGCTTGCCGATCAGGGACACCAGGTCACCGATGGAGATCTCCTCGCCGGTACCGGAGTTGAAGGTGCGGCCGACGACGTCGGCGGCGGGCGCGGTGCCGACGGCGAGGAAGGCGGCGACGGTGTCCTTGACGTAGCTGAAGTCGCGGGTGGGGCGGAGGTCGCCGAGGGTGATGACGCGCTGTCCGGCGGCGACCTGGCCGATGACGGTGGGGATGACGGCGCGCATGGACTGCCGCGGTCCGAAGGTGTTGAACGGCCGCAGCGTGACCACGGGCACGCCGAAGCTGGCGTGGTAGCTGTCGGCGAGCCGGTCCCCGCCGGCCTTCGAAGCGGCGTACGGGGACTGGGTGTTGATGGGGTGGTCCTCGCTGATGGGCACCGTCTGCGCGGTGCCGTAGGTCTCGCTGGTGGAGGTGTGCACGAGGCGCGGGACGCCGAGGTGGCGCACGGCTTCGAGCACGTTGAGGGTGCCGGTGACGTTGGTCTCCACGTAGCTGTGCGGGGCGCGGTAGGAGTACGGGATCGCGATCAGGGCGGCCAGGTGGTAGACGGCTTCGGTGCCGGTGACGAGCCCGGTGACGGAGCCGGGGTCGCGGACGTCGCCGAGGACGACGTCGACCTGCTCCATCACCTCGCCGGGCAGTGTCTCCAGCCAGCCGTACGAGGAGAAGGAGTTGTACTGCACCATGGCGCGGACCCGGTGGCCGGAGGCGACGAGTGCCTCGACGAGGTGCGAGCCGATGAAGCCTTCCGCGCCGGTGACGGCGACGGGTGCGGATGCGGGCATGAGGGATCTCCCTTGTGGCGGGCTGTGCGCAGGACCGGCCCGTGGTGGCGCCGTGCGGTGCTGGAGGTACGCGGTACGTCAGCGGTGCGTGGTGAGGCGTCCGAGCCGTTGGGCGGAGACGGCCAGCAGGGCGGCAGCCGTGGCCGTACAGACGAGGAGCTGGACCGTGGCGGGCGTCGAGGTCCGCAAGGCCAGCGCGGCCGATTCGGCGCCGGCCGCGCCCAGGCACAGCAGCGCCGGGACCCAGGCGACGCCGAAGGCCTGCAGCAGCAGTCCGGCCCACAGGACGGTGCCGAGGGCGAGCAGGCCGGCGAGCCGCACGGCGGTGACCGGCGGACCGTCCGGCCAGAGCGCGCCGGTGGCCAGGGCGAGGACGGCGAGGACGGCGAGGTAGACGCTCGCGCAGAAGGCGAGTACGCGGACCCCGCCGATCAGCAGTCCCCGGGGAGTGGTGGCACGGGTGAGCGCGGCCAGGGCCATGCTCCGGCAGCGGTAGAGCAGCCATTCGGCGGCTCCCATGCTGAGGGTGAGCGCGATGACGGCGGCACCGGCCGTGCGGGCGCCGGGGCAGTGGCGCAGGACGTCACCGAGCGCGGCGAGGGTGGTGAGCACACCGCAGCCCAGGCCGAACAGCCCGTACGGCAGTGAGGCCAGGGGGGACAGCGGGGGCGGCGGGGTGTCCGGGGTGCCGGTCCCACGGGTGCGGAGGATCTCGTACGCCGCGGCGCCGGTCACGCCGGCGACGGTGGCGAGGAGCAGGGCCGTCCGCACGGGAGCGGGCAGGGGGACGGCGAGGAGCAGCGCTCCCCCGGCGGCGGTCGGCAGCAGGGTGAGCAGCAGGAGCCGTTCCCTGCCGAGGACGAGCAGGACGGTGGCGCCCGCGAGGTACACGGCCTGGCCCGCGGCGAAGGAGGTGACCCCGGCGTTCCGGGGTGCCGCCAGCGTCGCCGCGGTGGCGAGGAGGGCGCCGGCCGGCGCTCCCCACCGCAGGCAGCGCCCCGCGGCGGGGCGGCCCACGGCGAGTCGGAGGTAGGCACGGTGGGCGAAGCCCTGGTTCCAGGCCCAGGCCACGAGCGCCGAGACGACGAGTCCGACGGTGCCCTGGGGCAGTCCGTAGCCGTCCCGGGCGCCGTTCATCAGCGGTGCGCCGAGCGCGTAGCCGAGGCCCGGGAGGGTGAACACCAGTGCTCTGAGCAGGAATTGGGCGGGGTGCGTGCGCCAGGGGTCGGGGCGGGGGCCGGGCTCGGGGTGGCTGCGGGGGACGCGTGCGTACAGCTCCGCGGCCAGTGCGAAGGCGTCGGCCCGGCCGTAGCGTTCGGTGATCTGTTCCCCGGTCAGCCCGTCGGCCTCCAGGACCGCGGCGATCTCGTCGGGGTGCACGGCGACGGCGCACACCTCGGCGAGTTCCTCGGCGAGCTCGTCGATCGGATCCGCGGCCCAGCTCGGCCGGGGTCTGGGACGGCCGGACGCCGGGGTGCCGGCGAGGTCGTGGACGGGCTCGGGCTCGTCGGGCACCAGGCGGAGCAACCCGCTCATCCGGCGTCACCTGCCGCCATGGCCATGACGGGGACGGAAGCGGCTTCCCCGTGAGCGGGCCGGGGCCCCCGCCAGCGGTGCTCGACGGGCGGACGGCCGACACCGGCGAGGTCGCGGTAGATGTCGCGGAAGGCGCTGATCGTCTGGCGGAGGGTGAACTGTTCGATGACGCGGAGCCGGGCGGCCTCGCCCATGCGGGCGCGCAGCGCGTCGTCCCGCAGCAGCTTCAGCGCCGCCTTCGCCATGCTCCCGGGGTCGCGGGGCGGGACGACGAGCCCGGTGTCGCCGACCGCTTCGCGGACCCCGCCCACATCGGTCGAGACCGTGGCCCGGCCACAGGACATGGCCTCGATGAGGGTGAAGGGGAAGCCTTCGCTGATGCTGGAGAGCATCACGACGTTGCCCGCGGCGTAGGCGTCGCGGATGTCCTCGACCCGGCCCTCGAAGACAACGGCCTCGCCGACACCGAGCTCGGCGGCGAGCTTCTCGCAGGAGGTGCGGTAGCCCTCCCCGCCGCGCGGGGTGCCGCCGAAGAGGCGCAGCCGCGCCTCGGGGATCTCGGCCCGGACGAGCGCGAACGCCCGGATCAGCGTCTCCAGGCCCTTGATCGGGTCGACGCGCCCGGCCCAGCTGAGGGTCGGGGTCTGCGGCTCCGGTCCGGCGGGCGGGAAGGCCGCCGGGTCGACGCCGTTGTAGACGGTGCGGATCCGGGCGGGCGGGGTGCCGCCGTGCTCCTCCCAGCGCCGGTTGTAGCGGTTGCCCGGGGTGACCAGCGCGGCGCACCGGTAGCTCTCGGTCGCGAGCAGCCGGAAGAAGCCCAGCATCAGGGCCTTGACCGGCCAGGTGTACGGCTCCGTACGGAAGCCGAGGTAGCGCTCCCGCAGATAGATGCCGTGCTCGGTGAGGAGGAAAGGGGTGCCGTGCCGGTGGTGGGCGACCAGGCCCGGCACGGCGGCGAGCCCGCCGCTCACCGCGTGGGTGACGCCGCCCGGGGGCGGGTCGGCGGCGAGCGGGCGGAGCGCGTGTTCCAGCAGGTCGGTGGCGGTCAGCGCGTCGTGGAGCGTGGGGCGCGCGGCGGCGGTGGCGAGTCCGGTCCTGTTCCAGACGCGGACGAGGGTGCGGGCGGCGGCCTCGCCCCGCAGGGCCGGGGCGAGGGTGCCCGCCGCCGCGTGGTCGGCCAGCCGGTAGAAGGCGCGCGGGAAGTGGTGCTCCTGCGCGGGGTCGAGGAGGGCCAGCAGGAACTGTTCGTAAGCGGTGAGGAAGGAGCGCAGGGCCCGGCCGCGCAGGGCCCGGCCGGCCGGGGCCGGGCCCCACAGCGGGTGGGTCTCGACGCCGCGGACGTGGGACGGGAGTTCCCAGGCGAGGGCCTCCCGGCCGGTGCCCGTCACCGCGATGACCCGGAAGTCGACGTCGGGCATGCCCTGCACCAACTGGTCGCACCACACACTCACTCCGCCATGGCTGTGCGGGTAGGTCCCCTCGGTGAGCAGGGTCACCGAGGGGGTGTCGGATGCCGTTTCGGCAAGCGGTCCGTGCATGGAATTCGGTTTCTCCAGAGGTGGCGCGGCCTGAGGTGACGGGGTGCGCTCAGCGGCGGGCGCCCGGTCCCGGCCCGTACGGCACGGGCCGGGTGACGCCCTGGGGGATCGTCGGGCGGGCCGCCGGGTCCTGCACCCGTGCGGCGTGGGCCGTGGCCGGCGTAGCCGCGGGTGTGGCGGTGGCGGGCAGGGTGAAGGAGAGCTGGGTCTGCCCGGCGGCGGGGGTGGCCCACCCGGAGCGCGCTCCGGCGTACGCGGTGCCGAAGGGGATGGTGGTCGCGCCCTTGAGCTGCACGGTGCCCTCGGGCAGGGTCGCGGTGGTCTCCACGCCGGCCGGAGCGCTGACGGTGACCGCGGAGCCGATGCGGTAGCCCGTGATGCCGGAGGCGACCGCGGCCTTCCAGGCGGACCGCTTGCTCAGCTCCGTACCGATGTCCCGCATGCGGAGGTTGACGATCGGGGTGCTGTCGGCGTAGAGGCCCGCGTAGTCGGCGAGGGTCTTCTCCAGGACCGTGTAACCGATGCGCTCCTCGGAGAGGTTGGACTGGTGCATGAAGTGCGGCCGCGGGTCGTTGGCGAGCACGTGGCTCAGCGCGATCCGGCTCTCCAGGGGCACGATGTAGGACCCGAAGCCGGTCTTCACGTCCAGCGGGCTCTTCAGGCAGGTCGTCACCTTGGAGTTCTCACAGGTGCCGCTGCCGCCGTCGGCCTTCTTGGCGTAGAGCCAGTTGTACTCGTCGGTCTCCTCGGCGGCGGTGCCGGCGTTGTAGAAGACGTTCATCGGGTAGCGGGGAACGGTGAGCGCGGCGCCGATCGGACGCTGCTGCCGTTCGCGCGAGGTGTCGCTGCCGATCCAGCGGACGCCGTTCATGGCCAGCACGGGCGCGAGGTTGGGGTTGTCGTCGGGCTGCTGCGGCGTCATCCGCAGGCCGGAGTGCTCGCCGGTCACCAACTCGTCCCGGTCGAGGGTGAAGCCTTGCCGGGCGCCCCAGTTGAGGTTGTCGTTGATCTGGCCGTTGATGACCGGCCCGCCGACCCACTTCACCTTGCCGAAGAAGTCGGTCTGGCACGTCCAGGGCACGACGGTGGTGTTCTGCTCACACCCCAGGAACGCGTGGGTGT
Organism: Streptomyces sp. NPDC051173; assembly: GCF_040689515.1. Classification (NCBI taxonomy): domain Bacteria; kingdom Bacillati; phylum Actinomycetota; class Actinomycetes; order Kitasatosporales; family Streptomycetaceae; genus Streptomyces; species Streptomyces sp. NPDC051173. The sequence continues at coordinate 124,632 of NZ_JBFBBD010000006.1, read as the reverse complement.
AGGTGTGGTTGACCCAGCGGAAGGACTTCTGGTCCGCGACGAGCTGGTTCAGCAGCGGGTCGGGCGCGCCGCCGTGGTCCGCCTTGTACTCCTCGCTGCCGACGCCGTTGTAGAGCAGGTCGAGGGGCAGGTTGTGGCTCTGCGACCACTGCTTGGCGTACTGCGCGTCGGCGGCGGTCATCCGCAGCGCGGGGTGGTCGGGGGTGGGGTTGCCGGGGCAGTCGACGTCACCGGGGGTGCACTTGAGCTTGGTGTCCCACCGGTCGTCGGAGGCGAAGACGTCGTCGACGTGCACGGCGAAGTAATTGCGGGAGGCGCCGAGGTGGACGCCCTGGGTCAGCCACTCCACCATGCCGCGGGAGACGAGGCGGAACTGCTGCTGGTACTGGTTGTAGACGAAGGTGACGACCAGTTCGCTGCGGCCGTCGTGGGTGTACTGGCCGATCAGTGAACCGCGCCCCGTGCCGCCGGGTATGGGAGCGTCGAGGTAGCTGGTGTACGTGGCGCCGTCGGCCTGCTTGTCCAGCGGGGTCGAGAGATAGCCCCAGCTCTCGTTTACACCGGGGTCGTTGTCCTCGAAGGGAACGTTTTTCCTGAGATAGCCGAAGGGCCCGGCGGCCCCGCTCGCGGTCACCTGCGCGGACGTGCCGTCGAGGGTGCCGCTGTAGCCGGAGTCCTGCGGGGTGTTGAGCCCCACGGCCGGGCGGGCATACGTATAGGCGTCCACCTGGCGTATGCCGAAGCGTTTCTCGTAGGACGCCAGCGCCGCCATCTCCGGTGAATTCGCCCCGAACGGATTGTCGTTGGGCAGCACCACACCCTGGAACTTGGCCCTGGGTCTGCCGTCGACGGTGTCGCTGAGGAACGCGTCGTCGATCCGGGGCCGCCCGGAGTCGTCGAGCGCCACGTTCGTGTACGGCGTGCCCGCGTCGTCGAGTTCGGCGCGTATCGCCTCGGTGGCGGGACCGCCGTCGTCGACGACGAGCACCCGCAGGTCGATCCTCGGAGTGGTGTCCGCGGCTTGCGCCCCCGCCACGGGAACGGCCACGGCCAGCAAGGCGCCCGCAGCCCAGGCTGCGGCAAGACGGGTCGGACGACCCATGGTTCTCTCCCCCCAGAACGGCCTCGCGCACCCGGTGCGCGGCCGTCCGGTACGACGTGTGCGCGCAGGCCGGACCCGGCACCACGGCACATCGGACAAGTCCCCGGAATGGGCCCCTTCGCGGTCGCGCCTCCCCACCCGACCGCCGGCTTCTCCTGCGTCCGGCGCGGACGCCGTGTCCGCCACCGATGCCGTACGGCCGGAGCCCGAGCCGTACGACGGTGTCCACGGGCACCGGGCACGACGGCGCCCGGCCCTCGAGAGACACCGATGCCTCTCGACCGCCCAGCCATATAGTGCGCCATGGCCGAGGGTCCCGCTGGCGCACTGCCGAGTAGCCAAGGCACATGTGCCCGGCCGCTGTCCGGAATTGGACGCAACCCCGCGGGGACCCCTGCCGGAGGCGGCTCCCCGGGGCCCGGCGGCCATCTCCGCGATGACCTGTGCCGACATTGGTACACACCGCCGTGACACGCGCCCTCTTCGCGCGGTGCCACAGAGGTCCCCCGGGGAATGGGGCGCCCGGAGATCGGCCTGATGCCTCCTGTCCGGCTTGCCCGTTGCACCCGTCAATTGCCGGATACATCACCCACCCGGCGCTCACCGCCGACGCGCCTTCCAAGATCGATCCCAAGCCAGGGAAGCAACCGGGAGCCGCGCTCCCCCCTCTAAGTAAGGTTGCGCTCAAATCCTTGGGGGAACGATCAACTCCACCCGATCCACGGCTGGTTGAAGGATTACCGACTGATGGCGGAACCCGGACCCCGGCCCTCTGCTCACGGCAGATCCGCTCACGGCTGACGTCACTTCCGTCAACGCTCTTGAGGAGGCAGGGTTTCCCTCATGAGGCTACTGATTTTGGGCGGAACGGAATTCGTGGGCCACGCCGTCACCGAGGAGGCCCTGGCCCGGGGCTGGGAGGTGACGGTCTTCCACCGCGGGCGGCACGCGGCACCGGCGGGCGTGACCGCGCTGCACGGCGACCGCACGGCACCGGACGGGCACGCGGCCCTGGGCACGGGCGAGTGGGACGCGGTCGTCGACACCTGGTCGGCGGCGCCGGTGGCCGTGCGCGACGCGGCACGGGCCCTGGCCGGGCGGGTCGGGCGGTACGCCTACGTCTCGACCGGCTCCGTCTACACCTACCCCTCGCCGGACGGACACGACGAGAGCCACCCCGTGGTCGACGGCTCACCGGACGCCGACGCGGTGGACTACGCACAGGACAAGCGCGGCGGGGAGCTCGCGGCGACGGCGGCCTTCGGCGACGACGCGTCGCTCCTGGTACGCGCCGGGCTGATCCTCGGCCCCCGCGAGAACATCGGCCGGCTGCCCTGGTGGCTGAACCGGATCGCCCGCGGCGGCCCGGTCCTGGCACCCGGGCCGCGCGACCTCCCCCTCCAGTTCATCGACGTGCGCGACCTCGCCACCTGGACGCTGGACGCCATCACGGACGGGCTCTCCGGCCCGTACAACCTGATCGCCCCACCGGGACACACCACGACGGGCGCCCTGCTGGAGGCGTGCGTGCGCGCCACGGGCTCGGACGCCGAGTTGCGCTGGACCGACCCCGAGGCGATCCTCGCGGCGGGGATCCAGCCGTGGACGGACCTTCCGGTGTGGGTGCCCCGCGGCGAGGCGTACGACACGATGCACCGGGGGTCCGCGGCGAAGGCCCTGGCCGCGGGGCTGCGGTGCCGGCCCGCGGAGGAGACGGTGGCCGACACGTGGGCGTGGCTGCGGACGCTGGGCGGCGTGGCACCGCGGCGGCCGGACCGCCCCGCACCCGGGCTGGACCCGGAGCTGGAGGCGAAGCTCCTGCGCGACCACGGCTGACCGCGGCTGACCACGCCTGGGCGGGGCGGGCCGGCCACGGCCCGCCCCGCGCTGGAATCGCCGGGCATTCCCCACCGACATAAGATGACATCGGCCGTCGCACAGCAAACCCATACCGGTCGTATCCCGTCTCTCCTGGGGAACCTCCCTCCACGAGGAGTGACCACCGTGGGCCTCACGTCCCAGACGTTCCTCATCGTCCTCGCGCTCATCGCCCTCGCGGTGAGCGTGCTCGTGCTCCGGCTGTGGCCGCGCGCGGCGCGGAAGGGGCTCCTGCCCCTGGCGGCCCGGATCGGGCTGCTGGCCGTCACCCAGCTCAGCATCCTGGCGGTGCTCCTCGTCGCCGCGAACAACACCTTCGGCTTCTACTCCACTTGGAACGAGCTCCTCGGCCGCGCCTCCAGCCGCCAGTCCCTCGAGCCGGGCGCGGAAGGCGGCGAGCGGGTGCCCGCCCTCACCGTCAAGGGCCAGGAGTCGGTGGGCCTGAAGGGCGCCCGGGAGAAGGCGGGCCAGGTGGACAGCGTCGAGATCCGCGGCCCGGTCAGCGGGCTGAGCATGGACGGCTACGCCTATCTGCCGCCGCAGTACTTCCAGAAGGAGCACGCGAGCGAGAAGTTCCCCGTGGTCGTGGCGATCACGGGCCAGCCAGGAGTCTCCAAGAACCTCATCACCCAGCTCAAGATCCCACAGGTGGCCTCCTCCGCCATCATGGCGAAGCAGATCCGGCCCACCATCTATCTCCTGGTGCGCCCCTCGGTCGTCGCCGACCGCGACACCAACTGCACCGACGTGCCCGGCGGTCCGCAGGCGCTGGCCTTCTTCAACCAGGACCTCCCCCTGGCGGTCTCCGAGCAGTACCGCGCCTCGGACGCCGTGGGCTCCTGGGGCGCCGTGGGCAACTCCACCGGCGGCTACTGCGCGCTGAAGCTCGCCATGACCAATCCCGCGCGGTACGGGGCCGCGGCCGGGCTGTCCGCGGACTACTTCGCCCGGCAGGACGGCAAGACCGGCGACCTCTACGCCGGCAGCAAGGCGTACAGGAACGAGAACGACCTGACCTGGCGCCTCGAACACATGCCCCCGCCGCCCGTGTCCCTGCTGGTGTCGACGAGCAAGACCGGCGAGGAGAACTACGAGCCGACCCTGAAGTTCGCGGCCGCCGCCAAGCCTCCGACGCGCGTCACCAAACTCGTCCGCGACGAGGGCGGACACAACTTCCAGACGTGGCGCGAGGAGTACCCGGTCGTGCTGCGCTGGCTGGACAAGGAGCTCGCCGCCAGGAAGTAGCCCTCCTGCGAGATCCGGAAAAATCACCCGAACGCGGGAATGCGCGCAAAGTAATGGCAATCTTACGCTAAGTCCATGCCTGGTTGGGGTCCCGCGCTGCCGCAGTCGGCGCTCCGCGCCGCGGCCGCCGTGCTGATCTCCCTGCTGCTGATCCTCGCGGGCGGCGGCGTCCAGGCCGTGGCGTACGGCGACGACCGCGAAGAGGGCACCTCCTCCTCGGAGTTCGCCCCCTCCGACGAGTGCGTCACCTCCGTACTGCTGCTCCCCGGGAGCGCCGTGCGGGCAGGGCGCCGCGTCCCCCTGCCCACCGGCCCGGCCACCCCGGTCGCCCGGCTGCGCCTCCCCCTGCTCGTCCCCCGCGCCGACGCCGCTCCGGCGTGCGCCACCCGCGCGGGTCACACCGTCCTGCGCTGCTGAGGGCGAGGCGCGCCCCGCTGCCCGGGGCCGCCCTCCACGCCCCGCACACCCAGCAGGTACGAGAGCAGAGAGACCGGAGAGAAGCTGTCATGCCCCTCGACCCCGCGCGTACCGTGGGCGCCTATCTGCGCGCCCAGGTCTACCGCGACCACCCCTCCGGGCCACCGCCCGCCGTCATCGCCGAGGAGGAACCGTCCGGTCTCCCGGCGGGCTCCCCCTCCGCCGCAGAGCCGGAGACTCCGTCCGCCGCGCCGCCGGAACACGCCTACCTGGCCACCGTTCGCCCGCCCGGGAGACTCACCCGGCTGTTGTCGTTCCTGCGTCAGGGACCCGCGGCCGCCCCGGACACCAGGCAGCCCTGACCCGGCCGGCGCGCGGCGCCTGATGTTGAATGCCCAAATGATCGACATCCAGGTGCTTCGCGTCTTCACCGGACCGGACGGCGAGGGCGGCAACGCCCTCGCCGTCGTCCCCGACGGCGCGGCCGTGCGCGGTGACACGGCCAGGCGGGAACTCGCCGCCCGACTCGGCCACAGCGAGACCGTGTTCGTCGACGACGCCGAGCGAGGCGTCGTCGACATCTGGACGCCCAGCGTCCGGCTGCCCTTCGCCGGCCACCCGCTGGTCGGCGTGGGGTGGCTGCTGGGGGCCGAGGTGCTGCGGCCGCCCGCGGGCGAGGTCCGCGTCCACGGGGACGGTGAGTTCACCTGGGTGCGCGGCCGCGCCGCATGGGCGGCCGGACGGCACACCGAGCGGTACGCCTCACCGGCCGAGGTCGACGCGCTGCCCGCGCCGCCCGAGGGCGAGGGCTGGCTGTACGCCTGGGCCTGGCAGGACGAGCGCGCGGGCCGGGTGCGCGCCCGCGGCTTCCCCCGCCGCGGCGACGGCATCGCCGAGGACGAGGCGACGGGCGCGGCCGCGCTGACGCTCACCGACCGGCTGGGCCGCGCCCTCGACATCCGCCAGGGCGCCGCCTCGCAGATCCTCGCCCGCCCGCGCGCCGACGGCACGATCGACATCGGCGGCCGGGTGGCACCGGGCACGGCCGCACGCGCCGGCTGAGGCCCGGGCCGGGTAGCCCCCGTCGCGCGCGGGCCGTTTCCTATGCTGAAGGTGTGAACCGTTGCCAGATCCGCCTCACCCTCGCCCCTGAACTGCGGCTCTTCGCGGCCGTCGACCGTCGCGCGGAGCGCACCCCCGTGGCCACGGACGGCGCCTCCTCGCTCGGCCATGTCGTCGAGTCGTTCGGTGTCCCGCTCACCGAGGTGGGCGAGCTGCTGGTGGACGGGCGGCGGGTGCCGGTGTCGTACGTCCCGGGAGCCGGCGAGGACGTCGAGGTGCGCGCCGTCACGCGCCCGCAGGAGGTGCCGGGGGCTCCCCTGCGCTTCCTCCTCGACGTACACCTGGGGACGCTGGCGCGGCGGTTGCGGCTGCTGGGCGTGGACGCCGCCTACGAGAGCGAGGACATCGGCGACCCCGCCCTCGCGGCCCTCTCGGCGGCCGAGCGCCGGGTGCTGCTCTCCCGCGACCGGGGGCTGCTGCGGCGCCGGGAGATCTGGGCGGGCGCCTACGTATACAGCGACCGGCCCGACGAGCAACTGCGCGATGTCCTCGGCCGCTTCGCCCCGGCCCTCGCCCCCTGGAGCCGGTGCACGGCGTGCAACGGCCCGCTCCGCGACGCCGACAAGCAGTCGGTGGGCGAGCGCCTGGAGCACGGCACGCGCTCCACGTACGACGTCTTCGCCCAGTGCGTCGAGTGCGAGCGCGTGTACTGGCGCGGAGCGCACCACGAGCGCCTGGAGACGATCGTGAACGAGGCCCTGCGCGAATTCGGCACACCGGCCACGGCGGTCTGACCGGGGCGCACGGACCCGGCACCCCGCGTCAGCTCGTGCTCATCGCGTACGTCAGCCGGTGCAGTTGCTCGCGGTGCGCAGTGTCGGGCAGCCGGTTCAGGTGCGTGCGCGCGGTCTCCACGTAGGCGTCCAGCATCCCCACCGCCGCTTCCACGGCCTTCACTTCGTGCACCAGCGCGGTCAGCCTGCTCCGCGCCCGCCGTCCCTCGCCCCGCAGGAACAGCCGCCGCAGACGCCGGGCCTGCCGTGGGGTGGCCCGCTCCAGGGCGAGGAGCAACGGCAGCGTGGGGCGGCGGTTGCGCAGGTCGCTGGCCATGGGCTTGCCGGTCCGCGACCGTGGGTCCTGGGCGCGGTACGGCAGGAGGTCGTCGCGCATCTGGAAGGCGATGCCCAGGGTCTCGCCGTAGGCGGTGAGCGCCGCGGTCACCTCAGGGCCGGCGCCGGTGACGAGTCCCGCCATGCGGCAGGTGGAGCGCAGCAGGGCGGCGGTCTTGAGGGTGACCATGGCGAGGTACGCGTCGAGGCCGCAGCCCAGGTCGGTGCGCATCCGGTCCTCCAGCAGCTGGCCCCGGCAGATCTCGACCCCGGTGTCGCCCGCCAGGACGATGATGTCCAGCAGGAGTTCGGGTGCGAGGCCCTGGACGCGGCAGCCGGCGACGTCCGCGAAGGAGCGGCACATCAGGGCGTCACCCACGAGCAGGGCCCGGTCGGTGCCGAAGCGCGCGTGGACCGAGGGGCGGCCCCGCCGCTCGGCGTCCCCGTCGATGAGGTCGTCGTGCACGAGGCTCGCGGTGTGGTGGCTCTCCAGGGCGGCCGCGATGGCTGCGGCCTGGGCGAGGTCGCCGCCCAGTGCCGCGACGCACAGCAGGAACAGCCTGGGGCGCAGCAGTTTGCCGTGGGGCAGCAGGGCGTAGCGGGCCAGGGAGTCGAGGGCGTCGTCGGGCCGGGGCCACAGCTCCTCCGTGCGCCGCGTGTAGTAGCGCGAGAAGAAGGCGGCCGGGGACCGTTCGGGGGCGACGGAGTGCAGGGGCGGGTCGAGGGTCACGGGTCCTCGCGGTGTGCGTTCGGGGAACGGAGGCGTCGGCGGGGCCGGGGCCTCGCGGGTCCAGCTTTCCAGGCGGGCGGAGGGTGCCGGGTTCGCGACGCGATGCGGGGCGGTCCTGTGGGGTGACAGTGACGGGTGGGGTGTTGACGTGCGCGGGGCGGCGACCGCGCGGCTGCCCACGGTGGCCGCGACCGGGCGTCCGGCCTCCCGCGATTCCTCGTGCGCACGCGCCGGTTCGCCGGGCCGACCGGCCCGGTCGGGTGTGTCCGGCCGCGCGGGGCGCGTCCCCCGCGATTCCGTCACGCCCCGGCGACCCGGAACGCGCCCTGCTCAAGTCGCGTGCGGTGGGCCGATAATGGGGACGCCGGCGGTTCGCCCGCCGGTACCGCCTGCGCTGCCAGGGGCACCCGGCACACCATGGGGGCATGGATGATCGCTGAGTTGGAAGCTGACGGGCCACCGCGCGACCGGCGGTCGACAGCCGCCGTGCGGCGCCGGGGCCGGCGCACCCGCCGTGCGGCTGTCGTCGCGGCCCTGGCCCTGGGGGCCGCCCTGATCGTGCCGACCGCTTCGGCGCAGAGCCCGGCCCGTACGGTCGCGTCCGCCGGCCGGACGGCGGCCGCGGCGGGCACCGCCGATACGGCCCCGGCGCCCGCCGCCGTGCGGCACTCGACGCGGCAGGCCGCCCGGGCCACCGTGGACCACCAGGTCACGGCCGCGAAGGCGAAGAAAAAGAAGAAGGGCTTCTTCGCGAAGCTGGGCATCTTCCTGCTGGTGGTGCTGATCGTCGTCGTGCTCTTCGTGGTGATGCTGATCGCGCTGGCGATCCGGCTGGCACGGCGGGCCTTCGGGCGCCGCCGTACCTGAGCGAGGGGACGGTCAGCCGCTCTTGCGGCGGAAGGAGCGCTGGCCGCCCGCCTTGCCGTGGGTGCCGTGGACCTTGGATCCGTCGCGGCTCTGGCCGTTGGCGCCGCCCTCGGCCGACTGGCCGCGCTTGCGCTCCAGGGCCTCGCGGAACTTCCGCTTCACATCGTCCTCGGCGCCGGCCTCGGGCGTGTCCTGGGACGCGTTGCTGTCCGTCATCAAAAACCTCCTGGTCATGGCGTCCGTCGCCTCAGCTTGGCACGGGGACGCGGTCAGTTGAAGTCCGGTCGACGTTCAGCTGGTCCGATTCAAGCAGGTGAAGGCGGGAAAGCTCGCATCGGCGGTGGCGCGGGGCCTGTCCGGCGGATCTTGTGGCCGGGTGCGGGCCGTGCCGTCCGCACCACCGCTGCCCGTGGTGTCCTCGATCGCCGGACAGGCTGGACGCAGCTGATGCGCGTGTGCACGATCCGGCCCGTCCGGTGTGTGAGGAGAGGCCCTCGCGCACCGCGAATGACGCTCCGGACCGGATCAGTTGACGGTCAGATCGCCGTCGGGGAGGTCCTCGACGGTGACCTTCGCGCGCGGCACGCCGAGCCCCGAGGCCACCGCCTTCGCGATGCCTTCGGCGTCGGGCGCCGTGGGGTAGGGGACGGTCTCCCCTTCGCCGTAGCTCTCGATGGCCTTGGTGAAGTAGCCGGGGTACCAGGCGCCGACCGCGCCCTTGACCTCGACGCCGCTCACCGGTCGCTTCCCGACCCGGCTCCCGAGCGCGGCGAGGATCCGGTCGGAGCGGTATTCGCCGGGCACCTGGAACAGGCTGGCGTGCGCGCCCACCTTGCCGCCGTCCTTCAGCCGGACCGTGACCGTCAGGCAGCTCGTCACACTCGGGTAGAGGATCGGGCGGCCGGGCGCGGCCTCGGCGACCTGGCCCTCGGTGATCCGGACGGCGGTGGTGGCCCTGTCCGCGGCGGCCGCGGCGGCCGCGGCACGCGGCCGGGCCTCCGCGGCGGGCCCGGCCACCAGCGGAACGGCGACGGCGGATATGAGGGTGGCGGAGAGCAGCAGCGCCCGGCCGCCCGCCGCGGCGCGCGGCATGATCGTGGAAGTCATGCCGAGATCATCCCGCCGAGGGCGCCTCGGGGCCAAAGCGGCTGCGGACCGCCGTCTGGACCTCGGCCTCCTCGGCCGGGTCGGCGGCGAGTCTGCGGAGCTGCTCGACCACACGCGCGTCCGCCGTGGTGGCGTGGTGGGCGGCCAGCTCGCGGGTGGTCTCCTCGCAGTCCCACAGGCACTCGACAGCGAAGCCGGTGGCGAACGACGGGTCCGTGGCCGCCAGGGCGCGCGCCGTGCGCCCGCGCAGCTGCGAGGAGGAGGTCTCGCGGTAGATGTGGCGCAGGACGGGCGCGGCGCAGCCGATCGCCAGCCGCCCGGCCCCGTGGACGAGGTCGCACAGCACCGCGGCGTCCGGGCCCTCGGCCCGTACGGTCCGGCGCAGGGCGCCGAGCACGAGCGCGGAGTCGTACGCGGCGCCCCGGCAGGCCAGCATGCCCGCGGCCGCGGCGCCGAGGGCGTCGGCGCGGTGGATCCACACGCGGGCCCGCTCCAGGGCGGCGGTGTCGCGCATGCGCTCGAAGGCGGTGACGGCCGCCTCCGCGACCAGTTCGTCGGGGTCGGCCGCGGCCGTCTCGATCAGGTCGAGGGCCTGGGGGTCGTGGTGCTCGGCGAGATAGCGCAGGGCGGTGGCGCGCGCGGCCTCGGGGCCGGACGCGGCCGCCTGGATGATCTCCAGCCGGTCCTCGGGGCCGGCGACGGCGGTGAGGCAGCGGGTCGCGGGGACGTGCCGCAGCTGGGTGGGGTGCAGGGCGAGCCCCTCCTGGGCCCAGTCCAGGACCTCGCGCACGCTCCAGCCGGGCCGGGGGCCCGCCGGGCGCAGCTGGCGCTGCCAGCGGTCGAAGGAGCCCTGTTCCTGGGCGGCGCGGACGCGGGCGGCGGTCGCGGGCGACTGCCGGTCGTCGGCCCACAGCCGCCAGGGGCGGGGCTCGAAGGCGTCGCGCACGGCCGCGGCGAGCGCGGTCTCACCCGCGGGGGTGCTGGGGAAGCGGGCGAGGACGCTCTCGCCGAGGCCCAGCAGTCCGGCGTCGTCGTCGCGCAGGGCCAGCTCGTCGAGCGCCCAGGCCCAGTTCCCTCCGGAGATCGCGTAACGGCGCAGCAGCAGCAGGGCGTCCGTGCGGCCGTACGACGCGAGGTGGCCGAGGACGGCGAGGGCCAGCCCGGTGCGCTCCTCGGCGGTGTCGAGCAGGTCGTCGGGGTGGAAGAGGTGCTGTTCGATCTCGTCGAACCCGCCGTCGAGGTCCATGTGGAGGCGCGCGTAATAGAGCGAGCGGTTCTCAACCTGCCAGTCACGCCGGGGGTCGTGCAGCACGCAGTGGTGCAGCGCCGCGAGCGCCTCCGCCCGGGGCGCCGCGAGGGCATGCAGGGTCCCGTCGCCGCGGCCTCGCTGAAGGAGGCCGAGCAGGGTGCCGCTGGGCGCTATGTCTGGATCGAACATGGGGTCAGCATCCGGTGCGGGGAGTCGACTGGCAACGGGATTTCCGTCGTCCGGCATTCTTGCCGGTGTCCACCGGTGCTATGCCTGGTGAACAGCGGGAACTCGAGGTCTCCGAGCGCCCGCAGCCTACCCGGAGCCGAGCATTCCGCCGAGTCGCGCCCGAATTGCCCGCGTCCGCCCCTCCCTCCGGCCGCCGGCACCGGCGGCCAGGGACTCCCCGGTCCGCACCCCGGGCGGCGGCGCTCCGGGACCACCGCGGCCGCACAGTGGATCTTTGACCGTATTTGACGGCCTTCCTCCCTCCGCACTCCGCGTGACGCCAGCTCTCCATGCACACGTCACCCCCTTTCACCGCCCCTCCACCCCCTTTCTTTGCCGCCGAACACCTTCCGCCGCACCCCGAACACCCCATACCTCATGCCCCTGACAAAAGCCCCTATTGCCGATGACATATGCCTTCGACACCACCGGATCGGGTGTTGCCAAACCACTTACAGGCCCTCGCTCCCTGTGCAACAGTCGTTACCGGCCTTCCCCCCGGACCCAACGCCGGTCGCGCCACGCCCGTATCGGAGTACGTCATGCCGTCCCCTCTCCACACGGATCGTTCCGCTGTTCAGCCGCCCGAACAGACCGTCGACGCGCTGATCTCGCTCACGCGCCGGCTCCGTGGCGACCTCGACGCAGTCCGTCGCGAGACCGTGGGCGAGGAACTGCCCGCCGACCCCCGGGCACGCTGGCAGCGCGCCCTGTGCGAGCTCGCCGCGCACCAGCTCGACGACCTCGGAGAGCACCTGGACCAGCTCCGGGAAGGGCTGCCCGACGAAGCCACGACGGCCCGCGCCGGGGGCCCGGAGGCGCTGCCCGCGGATCCGGCCGGGGCGCACGGCCAGGAGCCCGGCGCGCCACTCGGCAAGGCCGGCAGCGCCGAGTGGAATCTCCTCACCGACGACGTCACCTGGTCCGCCGAGCTCTTCGAGCTCTTCGGCCGCCGCCCCGAGGACGGCGCGCCCACGCTGGACGAGCTGCCCTCCTGGATCGTGGAGGAGGACACCCAGCTGCTGACCGCGATGGTCACCGACTGCCTGGTCGACGGCAGGCCGATCGACGGGGAATTCCGCATCGTGCGCGGCGACGGCTCGCAGCGCACCGTGCACATGATGGGCGAGCCGGTGCTCGACGCGGACGGCGCCGCGGCCTCCATGTGGGCGGTGTTACGGGACGTGAGCGAGCTGCGCCGCAGCCGCCAGGCCGTGCAGGAGACGCGCGACTCGCTGCGGCACCACCGGCACGCCGCGCGCACCGAGCACCGCCTCGCAGTTGAGCTCCAGGAAGCCGTGCTGCCGCCGTGGCGCGGCTCCTTGGGCTTCCCCCCGGGCAGCACGGTGCCGGAGGCCGACGCGGCCCCCGGCACCCTCGATCTCGCGGCGCACTATCTTCCCTCCGCCCGCAGCGCGCTGGTCGGCGGGGACTGGTTCGACGCCCTCCAACTGCCGGACGGCAGGACCCTGCTGAGCGTGGGCGGCCTCACCGGGCACGGTGTGGCCGCCACTTCCAGCATGGCCATGCTGCTGGGCGCGCTGCGGGGCATGGCGGTCACCGGGGCCGAGCCGGGCCCCCTGATGGGCTGGCTCAATCACCTCCTCGATGCCTCCGCGCAGCCCGCCCTGGGCAGCGCGGTCTGCTGTCGCTACGACCCCACGACCAGGACGCTGAGCTGGTCGCAGGCGGGCCACCCCGCCCCGCTGCTCTTCCGCGGCGGGGTCGGCAGCGCCCTCCGGCCACCGGAGGGCATGCTGCTCGGAGCGGTGCCCGATGCCGCGTACGCCCAAGCCGAAGAGCCGTTGGAGCCCGGCGACGTGCTGGTGCTGCACACCGACGGCCTGTCACCCCGCAGCACCGAGCCGACCGATGCGATCACGGAACGGCTGCTGGACTTCGCACCGCGGTTCGCCACGGCCAGGAGTGCCCAGGAGTGCGTGAGGGCCGTGCTGGAGGAGTTCGGGGGCAAGGAGCGCGAGGACGACGCCTGCGTACTGATCGCCCGTATCCGCGGCTGAGACGGCCCGTTGAGGCGATCCTCTGGGGACCTCTGGGGAAAGATCCGTACACGGGCCCGGCCGAAGCACCTGGCGATCCACCGTCTTCACATGATGCGGTGATCCGGGGCGAGTTCCCCTGCTACACGGCCGTGCCCTTGCCCGGGTCCTTGCGCATACCCTTCCCCGGGGCCTTCGGAGCCTTGGGGAGAGCCTGCTTGATCTCCTGGCGGAGGTCCTCGATCCGGCCGTAGCCCGCGTACCTGCCGGTGAGCCGGTACATCACGCGCAGCCGGTCCCAGGTGCGATGCGAGGAGGTCTCGCCGATGGACACCAGGGCCAGCCGTGCATAGGCGTCCGCCTGCTCCGGGTCGTTGTCGATGAAGCAGGCCGACGCCATGGAGATGTAGTCGAAGATCATGGAACGCTGGTAGCCGTTCCTCCGGAGGGCCAGCGCCTCCCTGGCATGCTGCTGGGCGACGGCCGCGGCCGCCGGGTCGTGCTCCGCGAGCGTGCGGTACGCCAGCGCCTCCATGCCGTGGAGGTCCGCCTCGTCGAACGACTGCATCCAGCTGGGCGGTGGCACATCGCCCTTGTCCGAGACGAAGAGCTCCTCGGCCTCGCCCAGGGTGCGCCGCATGGCCTGGCCCCGGCCCATGGACGCCTGTGCCCATGCCTCGATGGTGCAGAGCATGGCGCGGGTGCGGGGCAGCATCTCGTCGCCGGAGCCGGACTTGGCGAGCTTCATCAGGTCCAGCGCGTCGTCCGGGCGGCCGAGATGGACCATCTGGCGCGCGGCACGGGAGAGCGCCTCCCCCGCCCGTGGCCGGTCGCCGCCCTCGCGTGCCGCGTGGGCGGCGATGACGAAATACTTCTGCGCGGTGGGCTCCAGGCCCACGTCGTGGGACATCCAGCCGGCGAGCACCGCGAGATTGGCGGCGACCCCCCACAGCCTCCGCTGGAGGTGCTCGGGGTGGTGGTAGGCGAGCATGCCGCCCACCTCGTTGAGCTGGCCCACGACCGCCTTGCGCTGGAGGCCGCCGCCGCGCTGGGAGTCCCAGGCGCGGAAGACGTCGACCGAGTGCTCCAGGGCGTCGATCTCGGTGGAGCCCACGGGCGCCGCCTCGTAGCGGTCGAGCCCGGCGTTGTCGGCGTGTGTGGAGTTCAGGTGCAGGGGGTCGGTGAAGCGGGGAGCGTCGGAGGCGAGAACCGGATCGGAGTGCAGCCAGTCGTGCATAGCGCTGCTGAGTGCTGAGCCTGCGGCGAGCGCGGCGCCCGCGCCCACCAAGCCGCGTCGGTTGAGCATGAGGTCCATTCCCGTGAATTCGGTGAGGACCGCGGCGGTCCGCTCGGGCGGCCAGGGCAGCCCGTCAGCGGACTGCCCCTTGCCTGCGCGCCCTCGCCGGCCGAACCCGAGGTCCTCGATGGTCACGACACGACCGAGCCGCTCGGTGAAGAGGGCTGCCAGCACACGGGGCACGGGATCGCGGGGGGACTCCCCCATGTCGATCCAACGCCGCACTCGGGAGGTGTCGGTGGCCAGTTGCGGGTGGCCCATGACGGCCGCCTGCCGGTTCACCAGTCTCGCGAGTTCGCCCTTGGACCATCCGGCCAGGCCGAACAGATCCGCTAGGCGGGTGTTGGGTTCCCTCGTCACGTCAAGCCCCCAGGTTCTCGGCTGACTTGAAGGTAGCGGGCCGTCATGGGCCAAGCGAGTATTCGCCAGGGTTCGCCAGGGTGCGCCAGATGGTGTGCCACCCGCGACTGGGTGTGATGTAGGAACGCGCCACCCCGGCCACCCCGCAGCCGGAAGGCATTCCCCAGGGTGCCCCACGGCCCGGGGACCGGGGAGCGCCGTAATTCGCCGGCACCCGAAGGGATCTGTTCCGCACATGTATGCAGCCTCGTCCTCCGTGTCCGCGCCGCCCCGGCAGCTCCGTCCGCAGCACGTCGGCGGCGGACCGTACCTCGACCCCTCCCACGCCGCGGGAGCTGCCTTCGGGGCCGGACGGGCCCGGCGGTCCGCGGGGCTCGGCGGCCAACCGCTCAGCGGGAGAATCGACTTGTCCGGCCCCCAGGGCGCGCAGTTGCGCACGGCCATCGCCGCGGTGCACCGCATCTGCCCGGAGTTCAACCCGGTCCAGGTGCTGCGCCGCAGCGGGCGCTCGGTCCTGCTGGTCGGATCCACCGGCCGCAGCACAGCAGTGGCCAAGTGTTTACTGGACCACTCTCCGGCATGGGCCGAGCGGTTCCGCCACGAAATAGCTACATACCGGGCGTTCGTCCGTCACCGGCCGCCGGTGCGGGTGCCGCGGCCGATCGCCGCGGACCCCGACAACTGCACGCTGGTGATCGAGCGGATGCCCGGCCGGCCGGCCGCCGCCCAGCGGCACCCGACCGACCCCCCGCCCCGCGCGGACGTCCGCGCGGCACTCGGCGCGGTCTGCCGGGTCAACCTCTGGCGGCCCCCGGCCGGCATGTTCGACATGCCGCTCGACTACGGCAAGCGCATCACCCGCTATCACGAGCTGGGCCTGCTCACCGACCGCGATCTGGGTGATCTCCAGAAGCTGCTGCACGGGCTGGCCCATGTCCAGGGGCAGTTCTGCCACGGCGACGCCCTGCTCTCCAACATCCTCCTCTCCCCCGCGGGCCCGGTGCTCGTCGACTGGGACCAGGCCGGCTGGTATCTCCCGGGATACGACCTGGCCACCCTGTGGACCGTCCTCGGGGACGCCCCGGGTGCCCGCCGTCAGATCAGCCAGTACGCACAGCAGGCCGGCCCGGTCTCCCGTGACGCCTTTCTGGTGAATCTGATGCTCGTGCTGACGCGGGAGATCCGTACGTACGAAACGGCTGTCCAGCGCGCATTGCAGGAGCCCGCCCCGACCGCACCCGGTGCAACGCCGACCGCACCCGGTGTCGCCGAGTCCGGTGAGGAGCAGCGGCTGCTGCTGCGTCGCCTGCACGACGACTGCGCGCTCGCCAGGCGTGCCGTAAGGGCGGCGGTCGGCACCCGCTGACCGCTCCCCGCCCGGTTCGCCCCCGACACGCCGCGCGTCCTCCCCGCGCGGCGTGTCGGCATTCACCAGCAAGGATGACCACCGTTTTCCGCGTTGCCGCGTCCCCCACACGGGCGCATCAGCATGATTGACGGATCGTCATCCAGCGGCTACCTCTGGTACGTCCGGTCCGGCACGCCCGATCGCGCACCTACCATCCAGCTCGGTGGCACTGCCGTCCCGAGGAGGCCGCATTGCGAGGATCCGCCCCCGCCCCCCGGACCACTCTGCCGAGAGCCCGGTGGGGAACCCGCCGCAGACTCCGGGCGGTCGGCGTCCTGGCGTCGGCCGCCCTGTTGGCACCCGCCCTCTCCGGCAGCCCCATGGCCAGCGGCGAGGAACAGCCGGGCGTCGGCGCGTTGCAACGGGCCTTCGTCGCCGCGTCCGCGAAGTATCACGTGCCCCCGAGCGTGCTGCTGGGCGTCTCGTATCTCCAGTCCCGCTGGAACGCCCACGGCGGCGCGCCCAGTGTCACCGGCGGCTACGGCCCCATGCACCTCACCGACGTCGCCACCGCGCTCGCGGCGGGCACGCACCGCGGTGACGGGCTCCAGGACCCCCGCGGGGACGGCGCCCGGCCGCTCGCCGGGGCGCGTTCCGTCCGCCCGGAGCTGCCCGTGCCCGTGGAGGTCCCGGCGCGGCTGCGCACGCTGGAGCGGGCCGCCGAGCTGTCCGGCCTGTCCGCCGAGGCGCTGCGTCTGGACCCGGCGGCCAACGTCCAGGGCGGTGCGGCCCTGCTGGCCGCCGCGCAGCACCGGCTGGGGCTGCCGCCGAGCCCCGATCCCGCGGACTGGTACGGCGCGGTGGCGAGCTATCCGGGTGCCACGGACGCGGTGTCGGCCGGCACCTTCGCGCACGACGTCTTCGAGGTGATCCGCGCCGGTGTGCGGCGCACGACGGACGCCGGTCAACTGGTCGCCCTGGAGGCGGTCCCCCGTGCGGTCGACCGTGCGGACCAGGTGCGGCGGCTGGGGCTCCCGACGCCTCCGGGGAACGGCGTGGAGTGCCCGTCCTCGGTGGCGTGCGAGTCGATCCCGGCGCCGTACCAGAAGCTGGAGGGGACGGACTACGGCAACCACGACGTCGCCGACCGCCCCAGGACGCCTTCGCAGAAGGTGGACTTCATCGTCATCCACGACACCGAGGGGTCGTGGGAGACGACGGTCAAGCTGATCAAGGATCCCGCGTACGTGTCCTGGAACTACACCGTGCGCTCCGCGGACGGGCACATCGCCCAGCACGTGCCGACGAAGGACGTGGCCTGGCACGCGGGCAACTGGTACGTGAACTCCGCCTCCGTCGGCATCGAGCACGAGGGCTTCCTGGCCCAGCCCGACGCCTGGTACACGGAGGAGATGTATCGCACGTCGGCCCGGCTGGTGCGCTATCTGGCCGACAGACTGCACGTCCCGCTGGACCGGCAGCACATCCTGGGGCACGACAACGTCCCGGGCACGACCCCGGCGACCATCAAGGGCATGCACACCGACCCGGGTCCCTTCTGGGACTGGGAGCATTATTTCGAGCTGCTGGGCAGGCCCTTCTACCCCACGGGTGGCGCGTACGGCGGGGTGGTCACCATCCGGCCCGACTACGACACCAACACCCCGCGGTACACGGGCTGCGAGGGAGCGGACAAGCCCTGCGCGCGGCACGGTTCAGGCGCTGTCCGGCTGTACACGGCACCGAAGAAGGACGCCCCGCTCGTGAAGGACATCGGTCTGCGCCCGGGCGGCGGCGCCTCGACGACCGATGTCAACGACACGGGGGCCCGCGCTTCCACCGGCCAGCAGTTCGCGGTCGCCGACCGCCAGGGCGACTGGACGGCGATCTGGTACCTCGGCCAGAAGGCGTGGTTCCGCAACCCGTGGTGGGAGCCCACCGTGGTCAATGCCCGGGGCAAGGTGGTCACCCCCAAGGCGGGGTCGGCCGGGGTCCCGGTCTACGGACGGGCCTATCCCGAGAAGGAGGCGTATCCCGCCGGTGTGCCGGTGCAGGAGGTGACACCGCTGCCGTACAAACTGCTCGCGGGACAGGCCTACGTGGTGGGCGGTCAGGTGCCGAGCGAGTATCTGTGGTCGAAGTCCTTCGATCCGGCGGGTCACCAGGTGATCCGGGGCAAGGACGTCTACTACGAGATCCAGTTCGGTCACCGGGTGGCCTTCGTCAGGGCCGCCGATGTGAGCGTGCGCCCGTCCGACCGCTGAGGGCGCGGACAGCGAGGGAGCCCGGTACGGCAGGCGTACCGGGCTCCGGTGTCGGTGGGGCGTTCCGCGGGCTCAGACCTGCTGGAACATCTCCGCGGGCAGCGGCTTGAGCAGCTGGTAGAGCTCGTCGGTGATGGGGCGGTCCCAGCTGGCGATGGTGACGAGGACGCCGTCGCTGCGGTCGAACTGGGTGCAGGAGATGCGGCCTTCGGAGCACTTCAGGCGGCGCACGATCAGCAGGTTGTCCTCGTGCATGACCGGGATGTCCTCGGTCTCCAGCACCTGCACGGGCTCGTCGTTGCCGAGGGCCACCAGCAGTTGCGCCACCTCGAAGGGGACCTGGCCCTCGCCCAGCTCGCGGGCCGGGGAGCCCTCGGGCAGATTGCCGATGATCATCGCGGGGCCGCGCCCGCCGAAGAGGTCGTAGCGGAGGAAGACGCCCTGGCAGCTGCCGTCGGGCGCGGGCAGCAGTCCGGCACCGAGGTCGCCGGGCCAGTCCCCCGGGTCCATGGCGAGGACGTCGAAGTCCGGCCCGGTGGGCGTGGCGGCGCTGCGGCGGCGGAGGAACGACATGCCCACATCGTACGTGCACCGCGGCGCGCCGTGACGCCGGGGAGACCCCCGGTGCGGCCCGGCGCGCGGGGCCGGGGCGGCGTACGGGGCGGCGTGGGGAGCGGGGCGCGCGCGGCGGCCGTGGGGCCGAACGGGTGCGGTCAGCGGCGCTGCCCGAGGGTGTCCAGGTGGTGGCTCAGCATCCGGCGGAGGAGCTCGGGGGTCAGCCGGTCCGGTTCGAGCACGGCCTGGAGGGTGAGGCCGTCGACCAGCGCGGCGAGCCGGAGGCTCTCCAGTTCGACGTCGAGTCCGTCGGGCAGCCCGCCGCTCTCCTGGCCGCCCTGGAGGACGCGGGCCAGCAGGGCGACGGTGCCCTGCTGCAACTCGACGGCGCGGGGCCGGAGTCCGGGCCGGGTGCGGGCCGCTGTGGTGAAGGCGATCCAGAGCTCGGCCTCCACGCGGCGCTCGTCGTCGAGCGGCAGCAGCTCGGCGAGCAGTTCCTCGGCGCGCGTGCGGAGGTCGCTGCCGGGGGCGGTGGCGAGGACGAGGTCGGCGCGGGCGCGGAGGCGGTGTTCGATGCGGCCGACGAGCTCCCCCATCGCGAAGATCACCAGCTCGTCGTGGTCGCTGAAGTAGTGGCGGACGGACCCGACGGCGAGTCCCGCCTCGTCGGCGACGTTGCGCAGCGAGGCGGCCTCCAGGCCGTCGCGGCCCACGACGCGGAGGACGGCGGCGGCGACGGCGCGGCGGCGGGCCCCGGGGTCGACGATCTTCGGCATGTCGACTTTATAGCACGGTCGAGCTAATATCTTTTTTGGCACGACTGGGCTAAAAAGAGGGGGAGCGAGTGAACGGCTGGCTGCACGGGGGGATCATCGCCGCGGTGGTGATCGTCGTGGTGATCAAGCGACTGCGAGGAGAGGCCCTCAACGCCCGCGATCTGCTGTTGCCACCGGTGATCCTCACCGGCATCGGCATAGCGTCCCTGGCCAAGGCCGAGGGCCTGACGGCGACGGATCTCGCCTGGTCGGCCACGGGCGCCGTGCTGGGGGTGGCGGCGGGCGCGTGGCGCGGGTCGGCCGTCGTGGTCTTCGAGAAGGACGGGGTGCTGTGGCAGCGCTACACCGGCCGGTCCTTCCTCGTCCTGGTGGTCACTTTCGTCGCCATGGCGGGCTTCGGGCTGCTCGCGACGCATGCGGGCATGCACGCGAACGCCCGGCCCATGCAGCTCAGCCTGGGCGTCACCTTCATCGGCGAGGCGCTGGTGGTCGGCCTGCGCGGCCTCCGGTCCGGGGTGCCGTTCGCGCCGGAGCGCAGCCGGCGGTGAGGCCCGTACCCCTCGCGCGGCGGCCGGCTCGCAGGAGCGCAAAAGCCCGCCCGGACGCAGCTTGTGGGGGCGCTGTCCGGGCGGACTGACGGCCGAAGATCCGCCGCGCGCAGCACGCTACCAGCCATATCAGGGCGGCCCCGCCGCCATCACCCCAATGGCCCGTGGTGGCGGAGGAATATCCCGAGACGATGGGGACACCCCCGGCATTTCCGTACCGATCGCTCGATGGCGCAAATGAGTGAATGCCCGAAACCTCGGCAAATGGGGTCGAGTTACTCAGGACACTTCCCCTGAGAAGGCGCTAATCGATCGAAAGGCACAGACGTGCTCAAGAAGGTACTCGCCACGGCCGCGCTGACGGCCTCCGCGGTCGGCACCATCGCCGGTCCCGCGATGGCGATCGGCAACGACTCGGACGTCGCGAACGGAAACGCTTCCCGGACCGGTTACGGCAACACCATGACCGGCGGCGAGCAGAGCCCGCAGATGAGTCTGATCCAGGGCACGCTCAACAAGCCGTGTCTCGGCATCGGCAAGATCGGCCTCCAGTCGCTGATCGCTCTGATCAACGTCGGCGTCCAGGACGTACCGGTCCTGAGCTCTCAGCAGCAGCAACAGTGCACCGACAACTCGACGATCTCCGACGGCGACGACCCGCTGTCGCACATTCTCGACGAGATCCCGATCGTCTCGGGCAACGGCTCGGGCAACGGTCGCTGACAACGGCGGTCGCTGCTGCGCGATCCCCCCTTCCGCGGGTGCACGGGCACCGCGGGAGGGGGGATTCCGTTTGTCCGGACCGGAAGATCCATAGCTTCGAGGCCGTCCGGGCCCTTCGAACCAGGCCGGATCT
The DNA here is from genome assembly GCF_040689515.1 of Streptomyces sp. NPDC051173. Lineage (NCBI taxonomy): Bacteria > Bacillati > Actinomycetota > Actinomycetes > Kitasatosporales > Streptomycetaceae > Streptomyces > Streptomyces sp. NPDC051173. Next base: position 103,634 of record NZ_JBFBBD010000006.1, on the reverse strand, counting down.
GTTGGTTACGGCGTCGTATACGATGGTCCACGTGACCATGCTCGTGAAACGCCGCCACGTGGACCTCCTCCGCGTCACGAGCATGTCCTGTCGCCACTACGGCTGACCTTCTTCCCGCCCGGCCCGCTTTCCCGGGCCGCGGGCCTCTTTTCTTTTTTCTTTCTTCCTGCCGCTTCCCGGTCCCCCCGCCTGTCCTGCCCGCGTACCCCGCGGTGACAGCGCGGCCGTCCGGCGCACCGCCGTACGTACCGGGCCTTCACGCAAGTGGATGTCCTCATGAGCAACAAGCTTCCCGTCATCGACCTCTCCGCCGCGTCGGGTGACGCCGCAAGCCGCGCAGCCTTCCACGAGGCGCTGCACGGCGCCGCCCGCGACGTGGGCTTCTTCCACCTGACCGGGCACGGGATCACCGAGTCCGAGACCGCCGAACTGATGCGTACCCTCCGTGCGTTCTTCGCCCTCCCCGAGGCGGAGCGGCTGTCCATCAGCAATCTCAACTCGCCCCATTTCCGCGGCTACACCCGCATCGGCGACGAGCGGACCGGCGGCAGCCGCGACTGGCGGGACCAGATCGACATAGGCGCCGAGCGCGCGGCCCGCATACCCACCGGCGACGAGCCCGGCTACTGGTGGCTGGAGGGCCCGAACCAGTGGCCCGCCGCCCTTCCCGAGCTCAGGACCGCCGCGCTGCGCTGGATCGACAGGCTGAGCGAGGTGGCCGGGCGGCTGCTGCACGAGCTGCTCGCCTCGATCGGCGCTCCGGCCGGCTTCTACGACGACGCCTTCGCCGACCGCCCCCACCTGCACCTCAAGCTGGTCCGCTACCCCGGCAGCGCCCCCGACGGCGCGGGGCAGGGCGTGGGCGCGCACAAGGACTACGGCTTCCTGACGCTGCTGCTCCAGGACGAGGTCGGCGGCCTCCAAGTGGAGGGCGCGGACGGGGTGTTCCGCGATGTGCCGCCGCTTCCCGGGGCGTTCGTGATCAACCTCGGCGAGCTGCTGGAGGTGGCGACCAACGGCTATCTCAAGGCCACCAACCACCGTGTGGTCAGCCCGCCCGGCACCCGGGAGCGCTACTCCGTGCCGTTCTTCTACAACCCCCGGCTGGACGCGCGCATCGAGCCCGTGCCCTTCCCGCACGCGCACCGGGCGCCCGGGGTCACCCAGGACTCCTCCAACCCGCTGTTCGCGGAGTACGGCCGCAACGAGGTCAAGGGCTGGCTCCGCGCCCACCCGGAGGTCGCCCGCCGCTACCACGCCGGGCTCCTGACGGAGGGCATCCCGGTCGGCTGACCCGTTGTATTCCGCTGCGGGCCGGTCCGCCGCCCGCGGCGGGAGCGTCCTCGAACTCCCCGGCTCCCTCCCCGGACTCCGTCCGGGGAAGGTCCGGGGTCAGGGGGCGTCGAAGCGGCCGATGCGGGCGCTGCGGACGAAGGCGGGCCACTCCATCGGGGTGAAGACCACGGCCGGGCCACCCGGCGAACGCCCGTGACGCATCGCGATGAATCCCTCGACGAAGGCGATCTGGACGTCACCGACGCCCTGACCGCCCGGCTGCCATGCGGCGTTCGCGAGGTCGAGCTCCGGCCTTGTGCCACCGGCCAGTTGGTGCGTCATGCTCTTCGCCACGTCCGTAGCTCCTCCCGGTCGTCCTCCCGGCCACCCTAGCGAGCGCGCGACGCGCCGGACAGGCCGCGAACCTCAGCTGCCGGGCGGCTCGGCGCCCACCAGCCACATGGAGAAGAACTGCGCTCCCCCGCCGTAGGCGTGGCCGAGCGCCTTGCGGGCACCGTCGACCTGGTGCGCACCGGCCCGGCCGCACACCTGGAGCGCGGCCTCGGCGAAGCGCAGCATGCCGGAGGCGCCGATGGGGTTGGTGGACAGCACCCCGCCCGAGGGGTTCACGGGCAGGTCGCCGTCCTGCTCGGTGGCGCCGGAGGCGGTGAGCTTCCAGCCCTCGCCCTCGGCCGCGAAGCCGAGGTTCTCCAGCCACATCGGCTCGTACCAGCTGAAGGGGACGTAGAGTTCGGCCACGTCGATCTCGCGCCGCGGGTCGGTGATCCCCGCCTGGCGGTAGACGTCGGCGGCGCAGTCGCGGCCCGCTCGGGGCGAGACGAAGTCCTTGCCCGCGAAGAGGGTCGGCTCGCTGCGCATGGCGCCGCCGTGCACCCAGGCCGGCGGACGCGGGGCGCGCGCGGCGCCCCGGCGGCCGGTGAGGACCATCGCGCAGGCCCCGTCGGAGGAGGGGCAGGTCTCGGAGTAGCGGATCGGGTCCCACAGCATGGGTGCGGACCGCACCTTCTCCAGCGTGATGTCGTGTTCGTGGAGGTGGGCGCTGGGATTCCGCAGGGCGTTGCGGCGGTCCTTGTAGGCGACGAGGGCGCCGACGTGATCGGGCGCTCCGGTGCGGCGCATGTACGCCCGTACGTGCGGGGCGAAGAAGCCGCCGGCGCCGGCCAGCAGGGGCTGCTGGAAGGGGACGGGCAGGGACAGCCCCCACATGGCGTTGGACTCGGACTGCTTCTCGAAGGCGACGGTGAGGACGGTGCCGCGCACCCGGGAGGCCACGAGGTTCGCGGCGACGAGGGCCGTGGAGCCGCCGACGGAACCCGCGGTGTGCACGCGCATCAGGGGTTTGCCGACCGCTCCGAGCGCGTCGGCGAGGTAGAGCTCGGGCATCATGACGCCCTCGAAGAAGTCGGGCGCCTTGCCGATGACGACGGCGTCGATGTCGGCCCAGGTCAGCTCCGCGTCGGCGAGGGCGCGCAGGGCGGCCTCGCGGACGAGCCCGGCGATCGAGACGTCCCGGCGGGCGGCCGCGTGCCGGGTCTGGCCGATGCCGACGACGGCCACGGGTTCGTTGTCCGCGCGCTTCACCGGCTCTCCCCTTCCAGGACACCGACGAGGTTCTGCTGGAGGCACGGCCCGGAGGTGGCGTGGGCCAGCGCCCGGTCCGACGCGCCGCGGTGGACGCGGGCGGCCGCCTCGCCGAAGCGGATCAGCCCGGTCGCCATGACCGGGTCGGCGGCGAGGGCGCCGCCGGAGGGGTTGACGGTGACGTCGTCCCCGAGCCGGAGGGCCTTGCGCAGGATCAATTCCTGTGCGGTGAAGGGCGCGTGGATCTCCGCGGTGTCGACGGGGGCGTCGAACGCGCCGGCGTGTTCGGCGGCGAGCCGGGCGGAGGGGGCGTCGGTCAGGTCGCGCAGTCCGAGCCCCTGCGGGTCGACGCGGTGGTCCATGCCACGGATCCAGGCGGGCCGTTCGCACATGCGGCGGGCGGTGTCCCCGGCGGCGAGGACGACCGCGGCGGCGCCGTCGCAGACGGGCGGGCAGTCGCCGGTGCGCAGCGGCCGTACGAGGTGGTCGCCCATGGGCACCCGGCCGCGGAGCCGGGCGTGGGGGTTGGTGCGGGCGGCGGCGCGGCTGCGGTGCGCGACGGCGGCGAGGTCTTCCTCGTCGGCCTCGCCCGCGTCGATGAGCGCCTGCGCCTGGAGCGCGGCGAGGTCGACGGGGCCGGGCCACAGCGGGGCGGTGTAGTAGGGGTCGAGCTGGCGGGTGAGCACGGCGCCGAGGTCACCGGCGGAGGACTTGCCGTAGGCGTAGACGAGGGCGGTGTCGGCGGCGCCGGTGAGGAGTTCGACCCAGGCCTCGTAGAGCGCCCAGGCGCCGTCCGTCTCCACGTGGGACTCCGCGACGGGCGGCCAGGCGCCGACGCCGTCGAGGGCCATGGTGAAGGAGAAGGGGCGCCCGGCGAGGTAGTCGCTCGACCCCGAGCACGTGAAGCCGGCCTGGCCGGGTGCCAGTTGGGCCCGGTCCAGCACCTCGCGCAGGACGGGCAGCAGCATCTCGGTCTCGGACACGTCCTCCGACGAGCGCCGGTGGGCGGTCTGCGCGAAGGCGACGATCGCCACGTCGCGGGCGTACCGCGTCACAGCAGCTCCTTGTACGTGTCGTAGTCGGCGTCGGGTTCGCCCGTGGGGCGGTAGTGGTCGGGGTGGCGGGCGCCCTCGGTCCAGACCGGCTCGACGCGCAGGCCCATGCGCACCTGGTCGTACGGGATGCCGGCGATGCGCCCGTGGAGGGCGAGGTCGGCGCCGTCGAGGGCGATGTGGGCGTAGACGTACGGGACGTCGATCGTGGCGTTCCTGGCCTTGATGTTGACGACGCAGTAGGTGGTGACGGTGCCGCGCGGGCCGACCTCCACCTGCTCGGCGGTGGCGACGCCGCAGGTCGGGCACGCGCCGCGGGGCGGTACGTACACACGGCGGCAGGCGGGGCAGCGTTCGCCGGTGAGGGTGTGCCGGGCGAGGGCGGCGAGGTGGCGGCTCTGGGCGCGGCCGGGGGCGTAGGTGTAGTCGAGGCGGGCGGGTGCGGTGATGCCGGTGACGGGGTCGGCGAAGGTGCCGGTGTGCGGGGTCGCCGGGCCGGCCGTGCCGCTCTCGTGCGGTTCGAAGCACGCGATGTCGGTGATCGCTCCGGTGCGTTCGGCCGCCCACCGGACGCGGACGCGCATCCCGGTGCGTACGGCGTCGGGGCCGGGGGCGTCGAGGGCGTGCAGGAGGGCGGTGCCGGCTCCGTCGAGGCGTACGAGGGCCCACGCGAAGGGGGTCGTCAGGGGCTGTCGCGGGCGGGGGGCCGGATTCCAGGCCCAGGTGGTGACGGTGCCGGTGGGGGCCACCTCGACGAGCTCGCGGATCTCCTCGGCGGTGAAGGGGTCGTACTCCACGGGCGGCACGAGGACGCGGCCGTCGGTGGTGCGCACGCCGAGGACGACGCGTTCGCGGAGGCCGGTGAGGAAGGCGCTCTGGACGGGGCCCAGGGAGCGGGTGAAAGGGAATTCGACGACCAGGGGCGCGGTGAGGATCTCGGACACGGCCGCGGCTCTCCTCCTGTCGGACGGTCTCGGGCGTCTCCGGTGGGCTCAGGCGCGCCGGAAGACGGGCGGGCGCTTCTCGGCGAAGGCGCGGGCGCCTTCCTTGGCGTCGGCGGTGTCGAAGATCCGCATGCCGCGTTCGAGTTCGACGGCGAGGGCGTCGGGCTCGTCGAGACCGGCGGTCTCGTAGGCGCACGCCTTGACCGCCTCCACGGCCAGCGGACCGTTGGCGTTGACGAGTTCGGCGGTGGCGAGAGCCGACTCCAGGGCGGTGCCGTCGGGCACGACCCGTCCGACGAGCCCGATGCGCTCGGCCTCGTGGGCGGTGTACGGGCGGCCGGTGAGCAGCATTTCGAGGGCGTGGGTGCGCGGGATCTGGCGGGTGAGGCGGACGGTGGAGCCGCCGACGGGGAAGAGGCCGCGCCGTACCTCGAAGAGGCCGAAGGTGGCGCTCTCGCCCGCGACGCGGATGTCGGTGCCCTGGAGGATCTCGGTGCCACCCGCGACGCAGGGGCCCTCGACGGCGGCGATGACGGGTTTGCGGGGGCAGTGGTGGCGGAGCATGGCCTTCCAGTGGAGGTCGGGGTCCGCCTTCAGCCGGTCCCGGCAGGTGTCGTCGGCCGGTCCCCGACCGGCGAGCGCCTTGAGGTCCATGCCGGAGCAGAAGGCTCCGCCCGCGCCGGTGAGGACGACGGAGCGGATGGTGTCGTCCTCGTCAGCCTCGGCCCAGCCGTCGTGGAGCCCGACCAGCATCGGCAGGGAGAGGGCGTTCCTGGCCTGCGGCCGGTTGAGGGTGAGCAGCAGGGTGGCGCCGACGCGCTCGACCACGAGGTGCGCGGTCCCGCTCATGGGGTGCCTCCTCTTGTCCGGCTGTCCGGTCCGGCTGTCCCCGTCCGGCTGTCCGGCGACGGAGAACAGGGTGGCGGAGGCGGGTCCGCACTTCAAGAGTTTTCTGACATCCCGTCAGATTTCTTGGGCGGCTGCCCTTCCCACTCACCGCGCCCGGCGCTCTAATGACCGCCGGGCCGTCCCGGCCGCCGCACCGCCGCCGCCCCCGTCCGCACCGAGCGGCCGTGCCCCGCCGTACCGCCGCCGCCGCGCCCCGCCCGGTACCGCCCGGCAGGAGGAGACCAGGAGGAGACATGGACGTGAACCTCGCCGACCTCTTCGAGTCGGTCGTCGACACGGTGCCCGGCCGGGAGGCCCTGGTCCACATCGACCACCCGGGCGGCGGCACGGAGCGGCGGCTGACGTACGCGCAGCTCGACGCGGCGGCCGACCGGCTGGCCCACCACTTCCGCGACAGCGGCATCCGGCCCGGCGAGCACGTGGGCCTGCACCTCTACAACGGCGTCGAGTACCTCCAGACCCTCTGGGCGTGCCTGAAGCTCCGGGCCGTGCCGGTCAACGTCAACTACCGCTACGTGGAGGAGGAGCTGACCTATCTCTACCGGGACGCCGACCTGGCGGGGCTGGTCTTCGACGCCGAGTTCACCGGGCGGGTGGCGGCGGCGCTGCCCGGGGCGGAGCGGATCCGCCACCTCGTCCGCGTCGGCCCGCCGCCCGAGGACGCCCCCAGGCCCCCGATCGAGCCCGTGCCCTTCGCGGACGCCGAGGCGTCCGGCGCCCCGGGGCGCGACTTCGGGCCGCGCTCCGGCGACGACCAGATCATCATCTACACCGGTGGCACCACCGGCATGCCCAAGGGCGTCATGTGGCGGCAGGAGGACCTCTTCTTCTCGGGGCTCGGCGGCGGCGCGCCGACGGGCGACCCGGTGCGGCGGCCCGAGGAGCTCGCCGAGCGGGTCGCGGCGGGCGGCGAGGGCCTCGTCTTCTTCCCCACCGCGCCCCTGATGCACGGCACGTCCACGCTGACGGCCTTCATCGCCTTCGACTTCGGCCAGAAGGTGGTCCTGCACCGCAAGTACGTGCCGGAGGAGGTGCTGCGGACCGTCGCGAAGGAGCGGGTCACCTGCGTCTCGCTGGTGGGTGACGCGATGCTGCGGCCCCTGGTGGAGGCACTGGCGGGGCCGCTGCGGGGCACGGACTGCTCGTCGCTGTTCAGCGTCAGCAGCTCGGGGGCCGTCCTGTCGGACACCGTACGGGAGGAGTTCGCGGCGCTCCTGCCGCACGTGGCGCTGGTGAACAACTTCGGCTCGTCGGAGTCCGGCTTCAACGGCACCGCGACCGACGACGGCGGCCGTGGCCTGCGGGTGCGTCTCAACGACCGTACGGCCGTGGTCGACCCGGTGACGTACGAACCGGTGGGCACCGGCGAGGTCGGACGGGTCGCGCAGCGCGGGCACGTGCCGCTCGGCTACTACAACGACCCGGCGAAGACCGCGGAGACGTTCTTCCAGGCGCGGGGCGAGCGGTGGGTCCTGCTCGGGGACATGGCGACAGTGGGCGCGGACGGCGTGGTCACCGTCCTGGGGCGCGGCTCGCAGTGCATCAACACCGGTGGCGAGAAGGTCTATCCGGAAGAGGTCGAGGAAGCGCTCAAGGCCCACCCGGATGTGTACGACGTGCTGGTCACCGGCGTGCCCGACGCCCGGTGGGGGCACCGCGTCGCGGCCGTCGTCCAGCCCCGGCCCGGTGCGCGCCCGCCGACGCTCGGCGCGCTCCAGGAGCACTGCCGCGCCCGGCTGGCGGGGTACAAGGTGCCGCGCAGTCTCGTCCTCACCGACCGCGTCGAGCGCTCGCCCAGCGGCAAGGCGGACTACCGCTGGGCGCGGGCCGTGGCCTGCGGCGAGCGCGCCCCGTAGCGCTTTTGCCAGGTCTTGACGCGCGGGACACCTCCTGTGCGCGCGGTGGACACGGCGCACTCCGCGCGCGTTGGGGCGGCGGTGGCCGCGTGGGCCTTCAATCGGCGCGGTCCCTCTTCCACGTCCCGCCCCCTTCCTCCAGGAGTCATCGTGACCCCCTTGTCCCGTCGTGGTTTCCTCGGCGCGGCCGCCGGCGCCGCCGCGCTCGGCGCCCTGCCGTCCTCGCTCCAGCAGGCCATGGCCGCGAGCTCGCCGTCCGGCAGGCCGGACGATGTCGAGCATGTGGTGATCTTCATGCAGGAGAACCGCTCCTTCGACCACTACTTCGGCACGCTCAAGGGCGTACGGGGCTTCGGGGACCGTTCCCTGCTGCGCTTCCCCGGCGGCTCCGACGTCCTGCGCCAGACGGCGCTCGGGCCGCTCGGCGGCAGTGTGCTGACGCCCTGGCACCTGGACACGGCCGCGACCGACGCCCAGCGCGTGCGCGACCTCGACCACGGCTGGGCGGGGACGCACAGCGCCTGGAACGGCGGCAGATACAACAACTGGATCCCCGCCAAGAGCGCCTGGACCATGGGGTACTACCAGCGCGCCGACATCCCCTTCCAGTTCGCGCTGGCCGAGGCGTTCACCGTCTGCGACCAGTATTTCTGCTCCGTGCAGGGACCGACCAACCCCAACCGGCTCTACCAGTGGACGGGCATGATCGACCCGGGCGGCAGGAACGGCGGCCCGGTCACCGACAACTCCGAGAAGGGCTACACCTGGACCACCTACCCCGAGCGCCTCGACGCCGCCGGGATCTCCTGGCGCGTCTACCAGCAGCAGGACAACTACGACGACAACCCGCTGGCCTGGTTCAGCCGGTTCAAGAGCGCGAAGACCGACTCGTCGCTGTACGTCAACGGCATGCAGCGCCGCCCGGCCGACGCCTTCGCCCAGGACGTCGCGAGCGGCCGGCTGCCCGCCGTGAGCTGGATCGTCGCCCCCGAGCGGCAGTCCGAGCACCCCGCCTACCCGCCCGCGTACGGCGCCGACTACACCGCGAAGTACGTCCTGGAGTCGCTGGCCGCGCACCCCGAGGTCTGGGCGAAGACGGTGCTCTTCCTGAACTTCGACGAGAACGACGGCTTCTTCGACCACGTCGCCCCGCCCGTGCCGCCGTCCGGCACCCCCGACGAGTTCATCGGCGGCGCACCCATCGGCCTCGGGCCGCGGGTCCCGATGACCGTGATCTCACCGTGGAGCCGGGGCGGACACGTCCACTCCGAGGTGCTCGACCACACCTCGCCGCTGCGCTTCCTGGAGAACTGGACCGGCGTCAAGGAGCCCAACATCTCCGCCTGGCGGCGCACGGTGTGCGGCGACCTGATGAGCGCCTTCGACTTCACCACGAAGAACACCTCCTTCCCCGCCCTGCCGGACACGACGGCCCTCGTCGCCGCCTGCGACGCACAGGACTCCCTGCCCGACGCCAAGCCCCCGGCCACCGCCACCCGCCCCGTGCAGGAGGAGGGCACCCGCCCGGCCCGGCCGACCGGCTACGGCTTCGACACCACGTCCTGGACCGACACCTCCACCAACCGCCTGTGGTTCAAGGTCGTCAACACCGGCCGGCTGGGCGCGGGCTTCACGGCCTACGCGGTGAGCCACCGGGCGTACGAGGCATGGCACTACACCGTCCCGGTGGGCGGCAGCGCGAGCGACTACTTCAGCGCGCTCACGTACGGCGGCGGCAAGTACGACATCGACCTGCACGGCCCCGACGGCTACCTGCGCGGCTTCAAGGGAGACGTCCGGACGTGGACGAACGCCGCGAAGGGCCACCCGGAGGCGGCGGTGACGGCTTCTGTGCAGGGGCTACGGCTGACTCTGACCAACGGCGGGGGCGCGCGCGTGCTCTTCACCGTCTCGGACGGTACGACTGCCGCGGTCGAGGGCGGCGGGCGTACGGAGCTGACGGTCGCCGTGCCCTCGTCCGGTGCGTACGACGTGACCGTCACGGCCGACGTGGGCGACGGCTTCGAACGGCGCTTCGCGGGGCGGGCCTTCGCCTGAGGAGCCCTTGCCGCGCGGCTCCGCCGCGTGGGGGCTCCGCCCGCAGGGCGCTGGCGGTCCGGGGGGCTCCCCGGTTTCGGGAAGCCCCAAAGCTCGTAACGGGTACTTCTACGAAAGGGCTGAAGGGGCCCCGCCCGGAGGGTTCCCCGGACGGGACGGGGCACTCGTTCAGCGGGTCTATTCAGTGGGCTTGCGGTCTGGGGTTGGTCCGCCTTCGTCGGGCAGGATGAAGCCCCGCACGACCTTGGGCTTGCCCTCGCCGGATTCTGCTGCGCGGGCTTGTGCCTCCCTCATGGCCTTGACGACCCTCGCGTAGCGGGGGTCTGTCCAGTCGATCACGTCGCACCTCCCTTGGCGGCAGCGTACGGCGTGTTGGCCGGGCAGGTCAGGAGACCGGGGGTTCCGGCTTGGGCATGGGGCGGATTGCGCATCTCGGCGCGTGCTGGCAGTTCGCCGCCACGGAGACGAGGCCGTCTTGGGGCCCCCTCCACAACTCGTCATCGACGGAGTAACCCGCCTCCTCGATGACCGCGCGGGTGCGCTCCAGGACCTCGGGGTCGTAGTGGGTCGGGTCGTAGCCGGGTGAGTGCTGCACGAACCGGCCGTGTTGCTCGCACAGTTCCTCATGCAGCCGCGTGTGAACGATCAAGGCGTGCCATCCCTCGTCCACCACACGCGAGGGCGCCAAGGGAACTGCGGGGAAGCATGCCGCCGCCACGACGAACTTTGTCGCCTCGTCCACGATCCGCCCGGCCATGTCCTCCGTCATGTCGGGGTTGCTGTCCCTTACCGTCTTGATCACTCCTGCCCGCTGCTCTCCGGTGAGCAGATCACTAACATGGCGCATGTGCATGCCCCTCCTGGTGTCGGGTGTGTGCGCCCCGTCCCGGCCGTCATCGCTGTCCAGGCTTTCGGCCGGGGCGGGGGTCTCTACTCAGCGCGAACCACCATCGCGAACGATGTGCGGATGCGCCGAAACCCAGCGTGTCCGGACCGGCCCGTGTGGCTCATGCACTCCACATCGACGCCCGCCGAGTCTTCAGTCGCCGTTGCCTTCCACTTGCAGTGCAGGCACTCGGCCTCAAAGGTCACGTCCGTGTCCGGGTGCTCCGCGATCCGGTGGATCACATACCGCATGGTCACCTTGATGCTCACAGTCCGCCCTTACGACTCCGCTGGTTGACTTCCGCGACCTTGGCTCTCAGCCCTTCGGAGGGCGACGTCGACGGGGGCGCGTAGTCCGGACAACGTGCGCTTCTGCACTGACACTTGGGCCACCTGAGCCCGTCACCGGGCGCCAGGTCCGCACCGCCAGGGCCAGGAACGCCCTTTCGCACCAGGAGCACGCCACCGACCCCGCACGCCCCGGAGAGGCGGGAGAGGAACCGCCGCGCGTCGCTGCTCTGTGCCGTGTCGGGCTGCTCGCTCTGTTCCATGCCGTCGACGCTAGGAACGCGACGGGCTCAACTGCCAGGGGATTTCACGAGGTTGCACGACAATCACCCGAGGGCGGTCATGGCTGCCGTAATCAGCGCGCGGGCATTCGCCCCGTAGACCGCCATATCGGCCAGCTGCGCAAACGTATCGGCGTACATGCCTACCTCGCTGGGTTGCGTGATCGTGAGGTAACCGGAGATCAACTCGACGTTGACCTGAGCCGCATCGTAGATCCAGAACCCCTCTACCGGCATCCGCGAACGATCCGCCTGGTCGGGTACCACGCCCAGGCTGATGTTGGGCAGTGAGCCGATCGTCAGTAGATGATCAAGCTGCCCTGTAAGCGCGTCTGCCCCACACAGCCCGTTCCGCAAGACCGACTCCTCGACAAGGAACGCGAACCGCCGGTCACCCTCGTACAGCACACGCTGACGCTCCATGCGCGCCTGCACAGCGCCGGATACGTCGTCCACCTCGACTCGCCTCCGCTGAACGGCGCGCAATACGGCCTCGGTGTAGTCACGTGTCTGGATCAATCCGGGCACGAGCCACGATGAGTACGAGCGAAATCGGTGGGTGCGCTCATAGAGCGGCAAGCGCGCTTCCTGCGCCTGTTTGAGCCCAGCACGCTCCATGCGCCGCCACCCGATCCACATGCCCTCAGCGGTCCGCAGCGAGGCGATCAGATCGGCGGTCTGCCCTTCTGCGCCGGCCGCCTGGCACCACGCCCGAATGTCGTCAGCGGATGGGGGTGTGCGGGCGTTCATGATGCGGGACGACTTGGCTGCGGACCAACCGCACAGGCGGGCGATATCGCGCCCGGACAGGCCAGCATCCCGGCACAGTTCAGCGAGACGATTCGCCAGAACCTGCCGGGCCTGCTGGGCACTTGAAGAGGGTGAGATGGTCATGGTTGCGATGGGTCAGCGGAGCCGGTACTCCTCGTGCGGCGTGGCCCGTTCCCAGACCGCTTCAAACGCCGACTTCACCAGCTCCACTACTGCCGGTTCGGTGCGCCATTCGCGGTCAACCACTTCGCCGATCCCGGAGAAGTAGGTGAACAGCACCGAAGTTCCGTCGAACATCCACAGGTCGGTTCCGGGTAGGGCGATGTCGGCCGCCTTGCGCCGGGGCAGCCAGCGGACGCGTTCGCCGGCTGCAACATTCGGGAACGTCACGTCGTACTCGTACCGGATGTAGTCAGTGACCGGCTCGGAAATGATCCGGGCACGCTTCATCGCAACGCCGCGCGCCGTCGTCTCGGTCACCACGTCCAGGAACGGGCGCCACCACGAGGACCGGTCGGCGGGGTCCAGGCGCTTGCCCTGCTGCCACGCGATGAACTCGGGGTCACTGGGCTGGTAGGCGTCGCGCATCTCCAAGTGGACGGCCGACTCCTTAGCCTTGGCCAGGCCCTCATGTACGGGGGTCGTCATCGCTTCTACTCACTGTCAGGCTTGGGGATGTACTGGAGCATGACTTTGGGGAGCCTGATGATCGTCTCGTGATCAGGCACGTCCGTGGAGTGGCCGGGGATGGAGCCGATTTCCTGGCATGCCTTCACCTCTTCCTCCGTGGCCCTGTAGGACTGGATCAGCAGGTCCCCGGTTTCCTGGTCGAGCCAGATCGTCGGTGAGTCCGTGTCCGGCGTGTTCGGGATGATCCCGAGGAACTTTAAGGTCATGCTCGCCTCCGCTGTCGAGTGGGTTGCACAGGTGTGCACGAGCGTCACGCTTGCTACTGATCAGCGCAAGAGGGCACGGGCGCATAGCACTTGAAGCGACGCACAGACGTGACGAAACCCCCACACTCGCCGCCCCTGTGGAGTGAGAGCCCGGGGGCTTGGCGGTGTCGTCAGCCAACGAGGACGTTGTCAGCCCGGCAGCTGCCTTGCCACCAAAGAGGGCGAGGCCGCAGTAGAAGTCGATGCGGGTGCGGTAGACGGGCTTGTCGTGGGACTCGCCGAGGTCGGTGGTCTGGACTCCGCCGTTGGTCAGCCCGGGTACCCCGGCGTCGGCCTCGCCGGCTCCGAAACGAACGGTGTAGATGTCGCCGGTCTGCTTCCCGCCGGTACCCGTGGTCAGCGGCAGCACGTCGGTTCCGTCCAGCTTCTGCCCGGCATCCAGGAGCGGCACCCCCTTCCACGTGCCGGTGCGCTTGCCCGCGATCTCCTCACGCAGGAGTTCGCCGCCGCCGAGCCGACGGAACCCCGACTCGGCCTTCGCCCGGATCGCAGCGTTCATGTACAGCGCGCCGTTGGAGCCGCTGATGCCCCGTACCTGCGCGGCCAGCGCGTCCAGGAGGTCAAAGAAGTCATGGCCGTTGGCGACCGGCCCGGCCCCCTTCGCGTCGAGGACCTGACTGCCGAGCAGCCGCTTGCGCAGTCCGTCGAACCCCTTCGGGTTCACCTCCACGTCACCGTTGAAGAACTGGTCTGCGAAGTGGACGGACGCGGCCTTGACCTTTTAGGTGATTTACTCCATCATCGGCCACCTCGCAAGGGTCGCATGCAGACAACCGCGCAGATCAGCGAGCGTAGATGGCCCCTACCTTTGCGACATGACGACATACGCACTGGTGCTGTTGACGGCCTCACTTCCAATCCTGGTAGCGGTCCTTGTGGCATGCCTCAGCACCAACGCAAGCCAGCGAGCGGACGCATATCGCGTCTTGGCCCGCATGTGCAGCGCCGCAGAGAAGATCGTCAGTCCCCACCGTCGTACCTAGGGATCAACGAGCTGCCGCTCGGGGCTTGTGGTCTCGTCGGTGCGGACCGACAGTCGGATGCACCGGACCCCGCGCAGGGTCTCGGCGAATACGGTTCCCGCAGTGGTTCCCGCAGGTGTAGTGCTCTGTTCCATGCCCTCCGTGGAGATCAGAGCTTGCCGGGACCGCTTGACCTGCGACGATGCCACCATGGGCCGACCACTCCAGAACTATAACTCCGGAGCTTTGGGAAGGGGCGGGGCCGGGGAAGATCCCGCCATGGCGGACGCAGCGGAACAGATGTCACGTGCCGAGCTCGACCGGCTGCAGCTGACGCGCCTGCGCGACACCCTGCGGCGCGTCTACGAGCGCGTGCCCTTCTACCGGCACGCCTTCGACGCCGTCGGCGTGCGGCCCGAGGACTGCCGGACGCTCGCCGATCTCGCGCGGTTCCCGTTCACGACGAAGGCGGATCTGCGTGAGCACTACCCGTTCGGGATGTTCGCCGTGCCGGAAGGTGAGGTGCGGCGGATCCACGCCTCCAGTGGTACGACGGGCACGCCGACCGTCGTCGGCTACACACAGGGGGATCTCGACACGTGGGCCGGGCTCGTCGCGCGCTCGCTGCGGGCGGCCGGTGTCCGGCCGGGGGACAAGGTGCATGTGGCCTACGGGTACGGCCTGTTCACCGGCGGGCTGGGGGCGCACTACGGAGCGGAGCGGCTCGGCTGCACGGTGATTCCCGCGTCCGGCGGGATGACCGAGCGACAGGTCCGGCTCCTGACGGACCTCCGTCCCGAGGTCATCATGGTGACGCCGTCCTACATGCTCACCCTGCTCGACGAGTTCGAGCGCCAAGGGCTCGACCCCCGCGCCTCCTCACTGCGGATCGGTGTCTTCGGGGCCGAGCCCTGGACGGAGGGGATGCGGCGGGAGATCGAGGAGCGGTTCGCGCTCGACGCGGTGGACATATACGGCCTGTCCGAGATCATGGGCCCGGGCGTCGCGCAGGAGTGCGTGGAGACCAAGGACGGGCCGCACATCTGGGAGGACCACTTCTGCCCGGAGATCGTGGACCCGGTCACGGGTGAGGTGCTGCCCGAGGGCGAGCACGGTGAGCTGGTCCTCACCTCGCTCACCAAGGAGGCCATGCCCGTCGTCCGTTACCGCACCCGCGACCTCACGCGGCTGCTGCCCGGCACCGCCCGTGCCTTCCGGCGCATGGAGCGGATCACCGGGCGCAGCGATGACCTGATCATCGTGCGCGGGGTCAACCTCTTCCCCGGGCAGGTCGAGGAGATCGTGCTGCGCACCCCGGGCGTCGCCCCGCACTTCCAACTGCGGCTGACGCGCGAGGGCCGGATGGACCACCTCACTGTGCGTGCGGAGGCCCGTCCCGGGGCGACGCCGGGGCGGCGCGCCGAGGCGGCCGGGGAGATCGCCCGCCGGGTGAAGGAGGGCATCGGGGTGTCGGCCGCCGTGGAGATCGTGGACCCCGGCACGCTGGAGCGCTCGACGGGCAAGCTCAGGCGCGTCGTGGACGACCGCGCGCCGAGGCCGTGAGCCGAGGTCAGAGGGCACGCCCGCGGGAGCGCCAGTGCGGGTCGCGCAGCCGGCGTTTGTAGAGCTTGCCGTTGGGGTCGCGGGGCATGTCGGCGATGAACTCGACGGCCCGGGGCCGCTTGTAGCCCGCCAGGTGGCGCGCGCAGTGGGCGAGGAGCTCCACGGCCAGCGGGGCACCGGGCGCGTGGCCGTCGGCCGGCTCCACCACGGCTCGCACCTCCTCGCCCCAGTCGTCGTGCGGGACGCCGAAGACGGCGGCGTCGGCCACGGCGGGGTGGGCGAGGAGCACGGACTCGACCTCGGCGGGGTAGATGTTGACCCCGCCGGAGATGATCAGGTCGATCTTGCGGTCGCGGAGGAAGAGATAGCCGTCCTCGTCCAGGAAGCCGAGGTCGCCGACGGTGAAGAAGTCGCCGATCCGGTTCTCACGGGTCTTGCCGTCGTCCTTGTGATAGGCGAAGCCGCCGGTGGTCATCTTCATGTAGACGGTGCCCAGTTCACCCGCGGGCAGCCGGCGGCCGGCGTCGTCGAAGACGGCGAGTTCGCTGATGGGCCAGGCCCTGCCGACGGTGCCGGGCTTCTTCAGCCAGTCCTCGGCGGTGGCGAAGGCTCCCCCGCCCTCGCTGGCCGCGTAGTACTCCTCGACGCAGTTCCCCCACCACCGGATCATCGCCCGCTTGACGTGGTCGGGGCAGGGGGCGGCGCCGTGGACGGCGTGCCGCATGGAGGAGACGTCGTACGCGGCCCGTACGTGCGCGGGCAGCCCCAGCAGCCGCTGGAACTGGGTGGGGACCATGTGGGTGTGCGTACAGCGGTGGGTGTCGATGAGGCGCAGCATCTCCTCGGGGGTCCATTTGTCCATGACCACCAGCCGGTGGCCGAGGTGCAGGGAGGCGGCCGCGAACTGGAGGACCGCCGTGTGGTAGAGCGGCGAGCAGACGAGGTGGGTGTTGTCGTCGAACGGCTCGATGCCGAAGATGCCGAGGAAGCCGCCGAGATGGCTCTCCTCGGGCGGCTTCCCGGGCAGGGGGCGGCGGATGCCCCGTGGCCTGCCGGTGGTGCCGGAGGTGTAGTTCATGACCCAGCCGAGCGTGCGGTCGGCCGGCGGGGTGCCGGGGCGGCCGGCGAGGAGCCCTTCGTACGGGCGGAAGCCGGGGATGTCGCCGACGGCGTAGCGGCGCCCGGCGGGCAGCCCCGCGCCGTCGGCCGCGGCGGTCGCCGCGGCGGCGAACCGTTCGTGGGCGATGAGCGCCCCCGCCTCCGCGTCCGCCACGATCCAGGCGATCTCCTGGCCGAGCAGGTGGTGGTTGACGGGGACGAGGTAGAAACCTGCCTGGGTGGCGGCGAGGCAGGCGGTGAGGAGTTCCTCGCCGTTGGGGAGGACGACGGCGAAGGAGTCGCCCCGGCGGAGGCCGACGGCGCGCAGGCCGCGGACCAGCCGGTTGGCGGCGGCGTGGAGTTGGCCGGCGGTGCGGGTGCGGCCGTCGGGGGTGACGAGCACGGTGCGTTCCGGGTCGGCGGTGGCCTGTGCCCAGAACCCTTCGGGGTGCGGCATGGGGTGCTCCTCAGTGGGTGGGCTCCGCGATGGCGTCGATCTCAACGGGTCTCAGCCGGTCTCGGCCGGTCTCAGCTCCGGGAGGGGCCGGTGCGGCCCGCGATGCGGTTCATCCGGTCGACCGCCCGCTCGAAGCCGGCCGTCAGGTCGTCGAAGACGGCCTGGACACTGCGCCGGGAGTTCATCCGCCCCACGATCTGCCCGACCGGTGTGCCGAGCAGCGGCTCCACCTCGTACTTCTGGATGCGGGACAGGGCCTCGGCGACGAGCAGCCCTTGCAGCGGCATGGGGAGCGGGCCGGGCCCGCCCGGGTCGTCCCAGGCGTCGGTCCAGGCCGTGCGCAGCTGGCGGGCCGGTTTGCCGGTGAGCGCGCGGGAGCGCACGGTGTCGTCGGAGCCCGCGGCCAGGAGCTTCGCGGTCAGGGCGGGCGAGTGCAGTTCGGCCTCCTCCGTGGTGAGCCAGAGCGAGCCCAGCCAGACGCCCTGCGCGCCGAGCGCGAGTCCGGCGGCGATCTGTTCGCCGCTGCCGATGCCACCGGCGGCCAGGACGGGCAGCGGGTCGACGGCCCGTACGACCTCGGGGGTGAGCACCATGGTGGCGATCTCGCCGGTGTGGCCGCCCGCCTCGTAGCCCTGGGCGACGACGATGTCGATGCCCGCCTCGGCGTGCCGGACGGCGTGCCGGGCGCTCCCGGCGAGCGCGGCGACGAGGACGCCGCGCTCGTGGGCCCGGCGGACGACGTCGGCGGGCGGCGGTCCGAGGGCGTTGGCGAGCAGGCTGATCTGGTGGTCGAAGGCGACGTCGAGCTGGGCGCGGGCGACCTCCTCCATCCAGCCGGTGATGCGCCACCCGGAGCGGTCCCCGGGGCCGAGCCCGGGGACGCCGTGCCTGGCGAGGGTCTCCTGGACGAAGCGCCGGTGCGCGTCCGGGATCATGGCCTCGACGTCGGCCTCGGTGACGCCCTCGACCTTCTTGGCGGGCATGACGACGTCGAGCCCGTACGGCTTGCCGTCGGTGTGCGCGGCCATCCAGTCGAGGTCCCGGGCGAGGGCGCCGGGGTCGGCGTACCGCACGGCGCCGAGCACGCCGAGTCCCCCGGCGCGGGTGACGGCGGCGGCCACCGCGGGGAAGGGGGTGAAGCCGAAGACCGCGTGCTCGATTCCCAGTCGCCTGCTCAGCTCGGTCTCCATGGGCGGCAGGATGCCGCAGCGGGCCGGGCGAGGGAAGAGTTTTTCTGACGCGACGTCAGATCCGGGGGTTCATCTCCGGTACGGCTCCCCACGGGTGGCCCGCGTCCTGCGCAGCGCCGCGACCTGGCGGTGGAGCTCGACGGCCTCGGCGGAGCGGCCGAGCTGTTCCAGGCAGTGGGCCTCGTCGCCGCGGCTGGCCAGGGCGTCGGGGTGGTCGGCGCCCAGCACCCGCTGGCGGGCCTGGGCCACCTCGCGGTAGCGGGCGAGCGCCTCGGTCCAGCGGCCGAGCCAGCCGAGGGCGACCGCGGTCTCCCGGCGGCTGACGAGGGTTTCGGGGTGCTCGGCGCCCAGCACCCGCTCGCGGATCGCGCACACGTCGCGCGCCTCGGCGAGCGCCTCCTCCCAGCGGCCGAGCCGGCCGAGGTTGACACCGAGGCAGTGCCGGGCCCGCAGGGTGTCGGGGTGCTCCTGCCCCTGGGCCTGGGTGCGTTCGTCCACGAGGTCGCGGAAGAGCCGGAGCGCCTCCGTGCTGCGGCCGAGCCGGCCGAGGCAGATGCCGGCCTCGTAGCGGGCGGCGAGCGTGTCGGGGTGGTCGGCGCCGAGCGCGCGCTGCCGGGCGGCGGCCACCTCGCGGTAGGTCCGCAGCGCGTCGGTCCAGCGGCCCAGCTGGCCGAGGGCGTAGCCGACCTCGTAGCGGGTGACGAGGGTGTCCGGGTGGCTCGCGCCCAGGACGCGGGCGCGGGCGTCGGCGACCTCGCGCGCCATGCCGTACGACTCCTCCAGCCGCCCCAGACGGCCCAGGTTGAAGGCGAGGTTGTGGCGGCAGCGCAGGGTGTCGGGGTGCTCGGGGCCCATGGCGCGGTCGCGGGCGGCGAGCACGGCGGCGTAGACGTCGTGGGCCTCGGCGTACCGGCCGAGCTGTCCGAGCACGTACGCGGTCTCCTGGCGGGCGGCCAGCGTGTCCGGGTGGTCGGCGCCCAGGGCGCGTTCGCGTCCGGCCGCGGCGCGGGCGTACTCGCGCAGCGCGTCGGCGGGGCGGCCCTGCCTGCTGAGGGTGAAGGCGGCCTCGTACCGGCTGGCGAGGGTGTCGGGGTGGTCGGCGCCGAGGGCGCGTTCACGCTCGGCGGCGACCTCGCGGTGCGCCTCGCCGGACTCGGTCCAGCGGCCCAGCCTGCCGAGCCGCAGCGCCTCCTGATGGCGCGTCGCGAGGTCGGCCACGGTCTCGGGGGACGGCGGCGCGGCGGCCTCGGGGCGCACGGCGGCGGGCCCGGTCCAGGCTCCGGTGAGCGAGGCGGCCGGGTCGGGGGGCGGGGCGGGCAGGACGCCGGGACCGGTCGCCTTGGAACCGGTGGTCATGTTCCGGGCCCAGTGCGGGAGCCGGGGCGGTTCCGGCAGGCGTACGGAAGCGCGCAGGGGGCGCGGGCGGGCTTCGGGGAGCGTGCGGGGCACGGTGGTGGCGTGCCCGGACAGGGCGAGCTCCAGCAGCCGTTCGTGGAGGACACCGGCGTCGGGCGGCCGGGCGTCGGGGTCCTTGGCGAGCAGGTCGAGGACGATCTCCTCGAACGTTTCCGGCAGTTCGGGACGGATCTCCCGCAGAGGGGTGGGCGGGGTGTCGCGGTGGCCGACGAGGACGGCCCAGGCGTCGTCCATGTCGAAGGGCGGGGCGCCCGTGGCGATCTCGTAGAGCACACAGCCCAGGGAGTAGAGGTCGCTGCGGTGGTCGACCTGGCCGCCGCCGATCTGCTCGGGCGACATGTAGTGCGGGGTGCCCATGGCGATGCCGGTGCCGGTGAGGCGCGAGGACGGCGCGGAGAAGCCGATGTCGTGGCCGAGGCGGGCGATCCCGAAATCGCATATCTTCACGGCGCCGTCGGTGAGCCGCATGATGTTGGCGGGCTTGAGGTCCCGGTGCACCACGCCCTGCCGGTGGGTGTACGCGAGGGCCGCAGCGACCTGCTCGGAGATCCCGATCACCTCGGGCACGGGCAGGGGACGCTGGTCGTTGTCCTCCATGAGCTCGCTGAGGTTGCGGCCGTCGAGCAGCTCCATGACCAGGAAGAGCACGCCGTCGGACTCGCCGAAGTCGTGGATGACGGTGATGCCGCGGTGCTGGAGCCCCGCGGCGAGGCGCGCCTCGCGCCGGAACCGCTCGCGCAGCACGCGAAGGTAGGACTGCTCATGCTGGGGCCCCATCGGCTTGAGGCACTTGACGGCCACCTGGCGGCCGAGCGATTCGTCGCGGGCCCGCCACACCTCGCCCATGCCGCCCCGCCCGATCCGCTCGAGCAGCAGGTACCGGCCCTGGATCAGCCTGGATTCCACCATCCCTCGCCGCCGCCCCCGTCGCGTCGCTGTGCCTCCCCCGGCCCGACCAGTATGGCGGCCCGTCTTTGCAGGTTGTAGGAGGA
Organism: Streptomyces sp. NPDC051173; assembly: GCF_040689515.1. NCBI lineage: Bacteria > Bacillati > Actinomycetota > Actinomycetes > Kitasatosporales > Streptomycetaceae > Streptomyces > Streptomyces sp. NPDC051173. The sequence continues at coordinate 83,079 of NZ_JBFBBD010000006.1, read as the reverse complement.
AGGGCGGCTACCGGCGCCCAGCCTGCCGACGGCCCGGAGGATGTGTTTGGGCGGGAGTTGCCATCGTACGGTGGCGGGGACGGAGCGCAGGACGGTACCCGCGCGGCGCAGGCGGCGGGTGACGACGGGAGGGGGCGGGGCCGGGCGCCCGTAGAGCTCGTGCGCGTAGGGAGGCAGCGCCCCGTAGGCGAGGGAGGCCACCGTCCCCCACACGAGGGCGCGCGCGGGTCTGAGCAGGGGGCGCACCGGCGGGCGGCACAGGAAGGCGTCGACCTGACGCGCCTCCGGGGTGAGGGCCAGGCCGGGCCGCGCCTTCTCGAAGTACGCCGCCATCGCCTCCGTCGAGGCCGGGACGCCGGCGGGGTCGAGGCCGACGAGCCGGGCGGAGGCCCGGTGCTCGGCCAGGAAGGCGTCGGCCTGGGCCGCGGTGAGCGGGATGCCGGAGCGGCGGACGACCTGGAGGTAGGAATCGACCTCGGCGCAGTGCACCCACAGCAGCAGTTCGGGGTCGTCGACGCCGTAGCGCTCGCCGGTGTCCGGGTCGGTGGCCGACAGCCGCCGGTGGATGCCGCGGACGCCCGCGCCCGCGCGCTCGGCGGCCTCCGTGGTGCCGTAGATGGTGGTGCCCACGAAGTTCGCGGTCCGCCGCAGCCGCCCCCAGGCGTCCTGCCGGAAATCGGAGTTCTGCGTCACCCCGCGGACCGCGCGCGGGTGCAGCGCCTGGAGCCACAGCGCGCGGATGCCCGCGATCCACATCATCGGGTCACCGTGCAGCTGCCAGGCGACCGAGGCGGGCCCGAAGAGCCCGGGGTCGGCTTGCGGCATGGGCACACCTCCGGTGGTCGGCTGCGGCTCCTACGATACGTGCTGCCGGGGCCGCTCAATCCCCCGCGGAACACGGGTGGTTGACCGTTCGGGGAGGGGCGCGCACCGAGGCCCCGGACGCCGGGTCCGCCCGGGCACGTCCGTGACCGGTTCACGCCGCCGCGCGGGGGTGCCGGAGCGTGCCGCCGGCCGCACCACGGCCACCGTACTGACATACGGTCATTCCCCACCCCGGAGCGGCCGATTCACTAGTGTCTGAGCGGTGGCGACAAGCGAGACAGACAACGGACACCCCCACCGCGACCTCACCGGCCACCGGCCGGCCCTCGACGAGGACCTCGACCGGCTCGGGCAGCAGCTGGCCGAATTCGCCCGCACGCAGGAGCGCATGCGCGGGTTACTGGGGGCGATACTCGCGGTCAGCGGGGAGCTGGACCTCCCCGTGGTGCTGCGCCGCATCGTGACCACCGCCATGGAGCTGGTCGGGGCCCGCTACGGAGCTCTCGGCGTCCTCGACGAGGACGGCACCGAACTCGCCGAGTTCATCCCCGTGGGCCTGTCCGAGGAGGAGAGACAGCGGCTGGCGGGGGTGGCGCTCCCGCACGGCCAGGGGCTGCTGGGCCTGCTCATCAGCGACCCGCGGCCGCTGCGGGTCGAGGCGATCCCCGGGCATCCGCAGGCGACGGGGTTCCCGCCGGGCCACCCTCCGATGCGCTCGCTCCTCGGGGTCGCCATCACCGTGCGCGGCAAGGTCTACGGCAATCTCTACCTCACCGACCGCGAGGACAGCGGCGCCTTCGACGCCGCCGACGAGGCGGTGGTGATCGCGCTGGCCGGCGCGGCCGGTGTCGCCATCGAGAACGCCCGCCTGTACGGGCAGGTGCGCGCGGGTGCCGAGCAGTTCCAGCGGCTGCTGCTGCCGAGCCTGCCCGACCTCTCCCCCTTCGGCTCCTGGGCCGTCTACCAGCCCGCGGCGGACCCGGCGCTGCTCGGCGGCGACTGGTACGACGCGATGGTGCTGCCCGACGGCACCCGCGTGGTGATCGTCGGCGACGTCCTCGGCCACGACGTGCGGGCCGCCGCCACGATGGCGCAGATCCGCAACATGCTCCGGGCCCTGGCCTTCGACTCCGACGCGCTGCCCAGCGAGCTGCTCAGCCGCCTCGACCGCACCCTGGAGGCCGTCACGGAGCCCACGATGGCCACCGTGTGCGTGGCCCGCATCGCGCCGTGCGAGGGCGGCTGGTCGCTCCTGTGGAGCAGCGCGGGCCATCCGCCGCCGCTCGTGGTGGCCGAGGACGGCGGCACGCGCTTCCTCGACGCCGACGCCGACGTGCCGATCGGGGTCGACGCCGGGCTGGTCCGCCGCGACCACCGGCACGTGCTGCCGCCGGGGGCGACCGTCCTGATGTTCACCGACGGCCTGGTCGAGCACCCGGGCCGCGACTTCGACGAGGGCCTGCGCATGGTCGCGGACGTCGCCGCGGCGCACGCCCAAGACTCCCTGGCCGTCCTGGCCCAGGCCGTGGCGGACGCCCGCCCCGGCGACGGCCATGACGACATGGCGATCCTGGCCCTGCGCACGCCGGCCGGGAGCTGAACGCGGTCAGGCTCAGCGCCGCACCCTCGGCATCCCCAGGCCGATCCAGGAGATGATCTCGCGCTGGATCTCGTTGTTGCCGCCGCCGAAGGTGAAGATGACGGCGCTGCGGTAGCCGCGTTCGAGTTCGCCGTGGAGGGCCTCGCCCGCCGAGCCCTCCTTGAGGGGGCCCGCGGCGGCGAGGATCTCCATCAGCCAGGCGTAGGCGTCGCGGCGCGCCTCGGAGCCGTAGACCTTGGCGGCCGAGGCGTCCTGCGGGGTGAGGGTGCCCCGCTGGAGCGCGTCCACCATCTGCCAGTTGAGCAGCTTCATCGCGTCGAGGCGCAGATGCGTGCGGGCCAGCCGGCCGCGGACCCAGCCGAGGTCGGCGACGCGGCGGCCGTCGGGCAGCCGGGTGGCCGCGGCCCAGCGCCGGACGTCGCGCAGGGCGCGGATCGCGGTGGCACCGTGGGCGGCGAGGGTGACGCGCTCGTGGTTGAGCTGGGTGGTGATCAGCCGCCAGCCCTTGTTCTCCTCCCCCACGCGGTTGCGGACGGGGACGCGGACGTTCTCGTAGTACCCGGCGGTGGTGCCGTGGGAGGCGAGGGTGTCGATGCGGGTGTACGAGTAGCCGGGGGCGCCGGTCGGCACGAGGAGGATGCTGATGCCGCGGTGGGGCGGTACGCCCTCCTCCACGGGGGCGGTGCGCACGGCGAGCCAGATCCAGTCGGCGGTGTCCCCGTTGGTTGTCCAGATCTTCTGTCCGTTGACGACGTAGTCGTCGCCGTCGCGCACGGCGCGGGTCTTCAGCGAGGCGAGGTCGGTGCCCGCGTCGGGCTCGCTGTAGCCGATGGCGAAGTCGATCTCCCCGGAGAGGATCCGGGGCAGGAAGTACGCCTTCTGCTCGGGGGTCCCGTACTGCATGATCGTCGGTCCGACGGTGTTGAGCGCCATGAGCGGCAGGGGCACCCCGGCCTGTGCGGCCTCGTCGAAGAAGACGAACTGTTCCATCGGGGTCATCCCGCCGCCCCCGTACTCCTTCGGCCAGCCCACGCCCAGGCGGCCGTCGGCGCCGAGCCGGCGGATGGTGTCGCGGTAGAAGCGCTTCTGCAGGGCGGGGTCGGTGTGCCGGGCGTAGGCGTTGTCGGGGACGAGAGTGGCGAAGTAGTCCCGCAGTCCGGCGCGAAGCCGCCGCTGCTCCGGTGTGTGGTCGAGGTCCATGGGCCCTCCGTAAGGTCGCGCCGTCGCCGCGGGTGACGGCGCACACACTAGAACCCGTTGCAGAAATCCGGAAGGCGGCGGGAACGACGGCGGGCCGGCCGCCCCTGGCGACCGGCCCGCTGGATTCTGCTGGTTCCCGGTGGTTTCCGGTGGAGGCGTCAGCGCCCCGCGTGCTTGCGGTGGCGTCCGCCGGTGGGCGCGGAGCCGCTGCCCGCGGCCCGCCTGCGCCCGCTCGGCACGGCCCCGTGGGCGTGCGCCGCGTCCTGCTCGCCCAGCTCACGGGAAAGCCCGAAGCGCTCCATCAGCGGCAGCTTGTGCAGCCGCGGCAGCAGCCAGGCGTGCCAGATGCCGGTCACGAAGAAGATCGCGGAACCGGCGATCAGCACCGAGCCGAGGGTGTCCGTGGGGTAGTGGGCGCCGACGTACATCCGGGAGAAGGCGACGAGCAGCACCGCGAGGACGCCGCAGACCAGGACGGTCCGGCGGTGACGGGTCTCGCGGAGGAGGAAGTACGCGGCGACCACCGCGGCGACGGTGAAGGCGGTGTGGCCGCTGGGGAAGCTGTTGGAGCCGATCTCGGGGTCGAGCATGAACTCCCGGGGCGGCCGGGGACGGGCCACGATGGCCTTCGCCAGCTGCGTACTGTTCCAGCCGACCGCGACGACGAGGAAGGTGGCCACCGCGCGCATCGGCCGCCGCCGCACGAACAGCAGCCAGCCGCTCCAGACCGCGAGGATCACGACTCCGGCCACCGGCGAGGCCAGATAGCTGACCCCCTCCATCGTGTGATTCAGCCAGCCGGTGCGGAGCTTCTGGATCGTGCGGTCCAGCCCGAGGTCGTGCGGCTGGATCAGGTGGGTGTGCGCGGCGACCAGTCCCAGCGTGATCGCGAGCGCGAACAGCAGGATGGAGTTGCGCAACCAGTGGCGCACGTACGGCATGGGTGGGGCGTCCTTTGTATCGGTAGGGCGGTACCGGCACGGCAGTACACGCGCAGGTGACGAGCGCAATGCCGCGCGGGTCGTCGGCACGGCTGTACGCAAAGCTACACGCGCGGCCCGCGCGGCCCACCCGCTCTTCCCCGGCCGGTCCCCCTGGCGCGACGGCGCGTTACCGTACGCATACGGAAACAGTATCCTCGGACGCCTGCGAAGATCGGGAACGCTCCGCGCGGCGCCCTCGCGCGCCCGGTGGCGGCGGACCCGGCGGCACGCGTACGAAAGAGGGCAGAACACTGACCGGCAGCACACCCGAACGCCCGAAGCGGGGACGGCCGTCCCGGCTGTCGCGCGAGCACATCGTCACCGCCGCCTACGAGATCATCGTCAAGGAGGGCGCGGAGAACCTGACGATGCGCCGGCTGGCCGGCGCGCTGGGGAGCACGGCGATGGCGGTCTATCACCACGTGCGGGACAAGGACGAGTTGCTGACGCTGACCCTGGAGCACGCGGCCCGCACGCTGCCGCGGCCGGAGCTTCCGGAGGAGCCGCGGGAGCGGCTGGCCGCGGTCTGCGGGCTGATGCACCAGGCGTTCGTGAGCAACCCGTGGGTGGTGCCCATCGTGGCGCGCGGGGAGCCTGCGGGCATGCCCGCGGTGTGGATGACGGAGGAGATCGTCGCCGCGCTCGTCGGCTGCGGGCTCAGCCGGGAACGGGCGGTCGAGGCGCACCGGACGATCTGGTACTACACGACCGGGCAGATCCTCGCGACCGTGCCGCGGCCGGGCGGTCCGCCGCCGGAGGACCGGATCGCGGCCGACGGCGAGCGCCCGGCCGGGGCCGAGGGGCGGCACGGCTATCTGCGGGGGGTGCGGCACATCCTCGACGGGGTGCTGCCGGCGCCCGGCTCCCACTGAGGGCGCCTGCGCAGCTCCTCCGCCCCCGCCCCCGACAGCCGGTCGAGGGCGGCCGGGCGGCCGGTGAGGAGCAGCAGGATCGAGCCGATCGGGCCCTCCACCTCGTGGCCCTCCCCCGCGGCCCATTCGGTGTCCGTCGCGGCGATGCGCAGGCCCCAGAGGTTCTTCCGGGCATGGAAGGGGAAGCCCGTCGTCCAGACGCGGGTGGCGGCGGCGGCCGCCGCTCGCGGCGGCATCTCGCGCGGCCTGCCCAGCGGCAGCGCGATGTCCTGGCCGTGCACGAGGACGTCCAGGAGCGGCTCCAGGTGGCTCGTGCCGACGGCATGGCGGCGGGATCCGGCCGTCTGCCGGATCTCGGCGGCCAGCGCCGCGGTGGGCCGCCGCGCGGCGTACCGCCGGGCGGTGTCGCGCACCATGCGGTGGAAGCTGCCCCGCGCCCGTACGAGAGCGATCAGCGTGGCGCCGGGGCCGGTGCGCGACAGGGCGAGGTGGGCGGCGACATCACGCACGCGCCAGCCCTCGCAGAGGGAGGGCCGCTCCCACTCCTCGTCGGAGAGCCGGTCCAGCAGGTCGGCGAGGCTCCGGCGCTCGGCGCCGGCCGTCCGCCAGACCTCTTCGACGTCCATTCCGCTGATCACCCCCGTTCACACGACGGTATGCCCATTTTAGTCGCCTTTGAGCGCTCCGGAAACTCCCCCTGGAGGACGGGCCGCGCATGGCCGGATTCCGGCCCCGCGGCCAAAGCGGCTCAACCGGCCGGGCGTTGGACGAGTCCTGCTCCGTGCACCTGTCCGTAGGAAAGGGAGGGGCCGAAGAGCATGAAGGTACGCACGATTCACAGAGCGCTGATGGGGGCACTGGCCACCGCCGCGGTGACCGCGACCGCCCTCACCGCACCCGCCTCGGCCGCGGGCCGCGGCACCGATCCGCACGCCGCCACCCGTAGCGCGATGGAGGCCCAGGTGCGGGCCGGGGTGCCCGGAGTGCTGGGGCGGAGTGTGGGGGAGGACGGGATCTGGCAGGGGTCGGCGGGGGTCGCGGACCGCACCACGCACCGGCCGCGCGCGGCGGAGGACCGCTTCCGGGTCGGCAGCATCACCAAGGCGTTCACCTCCGTCGTCCTCCTCCAGCAGGAGGCCGAGGGCAGGATCCGGCTCGACGACACGGTCGACCGCTGGCTGCCGGGCGTGGTCCGGGGGCACGGCCACGACGGGCGCGACATCACGGTCCGTCAACTCCTCAACCACACCAGCGGGATCTTCAACTACACCGAGGACGCGGCGCTCCGGAAAGACCTCACCTCGGGCTTCTACCAGCACCGGTTCGACGTGCACACCCCGCGGCAGCTCGTGGACGTCGCCATGGCCCACGCGCCGGACTTCCGGCCCGGTGCGGGCTGGCACTATTCCAACACCAACTACGTCCTGGCCGGCATGATCGTGGAGAAGGTGTCCGGCCACTCGTACGCCTCCGAGGTCACCCGGCGCGTCCTCGATCCCCTCCACCTGCGGGCCACCACCTTGCCGGGCACCTCGCCGTGGATGCCGAACCCGCACGGACGGGCGTACGGGAAGCTGGACAGCGCCCCGGACGCGAAGATCCACGACGTCACGGACTTCAACCCGTCGTGGGCGTACTCGGCGGGCGAGATCATCTCCACGACGGGCGACCTCAACCGCTTCTACCACGCGCTGATCGGCGGCAAGCTCCTCCCGGAGCGCCAGCAGCGGGAGTTGCTGACCACGGTGCCGACGGGCGGGGAGAGCCCCGACATGGCGTACGGGCTCGGCGTCTTCACCACGACGCTGTCGTGCGGGGTGAAGGTGTGGGGCCACGAGGGCGGCATCCCCGGATCGACCTCGGTCGTCGCCTCGACGCCGGACGGCCGGCACACCGCGGCGTTCAATCTCAACGCGGACTGGACGGGCGATCCCATGGCCCTGGTCCAGGCGGAGTACTGCGGCGTGGTGCCCGGCACCACGCCGTCGCGCCTGTCGGCGCCCCTGGCGACGATGCGCTGACGACGCGCTGACCACGCGCTGAGCATGCGGGAAGGCTCCTGCCGGACGTCCGGCAGGAGCCTTCCTCCGTCATGGGCCGGGTCAGCCCTGGCAGACGCCTCGCTCGTAGTCGAACGTGGCGGTCGCCTTGGAGAACTGCCACTGCGGGGCGAGCAGCTTGGCGTCGAGCTGCTTGGCCGCCTCCGGGCTCTCCACGATGTACCCGAAGTCCTGGAGCCAGGACGGGTAGAGGTTCTTGGAACCGATGTAGAAGGCGGAGTCGTCCACGGAGACCAGCTTGTGGTGCTGCGCGTACGGCTTGCCGTCGGCCCACTTGGCGCTGTCGGAGCTACGGGCGGTGGCGAGCTGGAGGTTGGAGCACATCGCCGCCTTGGCACCCCGCTCCCCGCCGGTGATCAGCGCCAGGCGGTTGCGCAGCAGGTCGCTGACCTCGGACAGCGACTTGATCTGCGAGTAGCCGCCGCTGCCGACCGCACCGCGGTTGGCCGGGTCGCTGACCACGATGCGGACCTTCACGCCGGCCGCCATCTTCGCGGCCAGGGCGTCGTAGAGGCGGACGTCGTAGCGCGGCAGCGGCGGGCAGGTGGCGTTGAGGTCCTGCTGGGAGATCTCGACGTGGCTCTTCGCGCTGCCGACCAGCGCCCGCAGGGCGCTCTCCTCGGGGTTGACCGTGTCGTAGTCACGGTCGGCGTTGGTGTTGTCGTGCAGACCCACGACGCACTTGGTGTCGGAGGCGCTCGGCAGCTCCGGGCGGAACGAGGAGGACGCGTCCTTGTCCTTGATGCCGACCCCGAGACCGCCGACGGCAATCACCGGCACATTGCCCGTGGCGGCGGCCGCCTTGGGGTTCTCGTCCTTCTCCAGCGTCGGCATGCAGCCGGCGCCGTTGGACGAGGCGAACCAGACGCTCGCGATGTTGCCCTTGTTCTGGCACGTCCAGGACCAGAGCGTGTCCAGATAGCGTCCCGCCGAGCCGGCTGCGGGGCCGGTCAGCGCGAGGTCGACGTCCGACACCGGGTGGGCCGTGTCGACGTAGTCGTCCTTCCAGCCGTTGATGCCACCGGTGACCGCCGACTCGCCGTCCACGACGAGGAGCTTGGAGTGGTTCCACGAGAACGCGGTCTTCGACGTGGTCATCGACGCGACATTCAGCGTGACATCGCCGGCGGCCTTGCCCAGCTTGGAATTGAGCTCGTCACGGTATTTCGACGGCACCACATTCAGGTGGTAGACGGGGGCGGCGCCGACGAGTATCCGGACCTTCGGCTTGTTGCCGGATTCCACGGACGCTTTCAGACCCGCGACGATCGCGTCCTGGAAGGCGCCGTTGGGGAAGGGCGCGAGCGTGGATATGTCGACCGTGCGCTTCGCCTTGGAGATGTTCTCGGTCATCTTGGCGAGCAGCCGCTTCGTGCCCGGGCGCTCGGCGCACTTGTCGTCGCCCCAGCAACCGGGGGTCTGGAGCAGCCAGTCCGTCGGATCGGCGGCGGAGGCGTCCAGCTTGTTACCGCTGGTGCGCTCCCATACGTCGCCTTCGAGCCCCGGCGAGACCTGACGCAGTGTCTGCTCCACGGCGTCGAGGTGCGGCGTGCCCGAGCCGTCGGCGGAGTCCGCCATGGCCGGCGCGGCGGGCAGCACGGCGAGCGCTATGGCCGAGGCCGCCGCACTCCCTGCGAGACGGTTTAAACGGCGGAGCCGAAGGCGAGCCAATTTCGCATCCTTATCGAGGTGTCAAGTGGGTAACGCCCTGAAGTTATCAGTTCCGCGGGAGTGCGCCGTCACTCGCCGGAAGGGTTCGGGCCCCCCATCCGGCTGTCCGGAAGATCGTGCTCGCGGCCCTTGACAATGGCAGGAATCCCACACCGGACTTCCCTGGGTAACCCCGAGACCCGTCAGGGGTATTCGTACATCTCGCGTATGACCCGGCGCCCGTCCGCCGGTCTTCGGATGTACGGCACACGGGCTCCTGGTCGGATGCCGGGCCGCCCTCCCCCGCCATAGCTTCTTGATCAGCGGCTGACCCGCCGTCGATCGACCCGAAGTGAGGCAGACCATGTACGGCAAGGCATTCGCACCCGAATACCGGGGTTCGCTGGGCGACCTCTCGGTGAACGCCTCGCTGGAAGAGGTCCTCCAGACGGCTCTGGCGAGACGCCGGGAGGCCGAACTCGGCGACGAGGCACTGGAGTCGGCGCACGCCGGGCTCGCCGTCGCCGAGGCGTACCGGCGGCTGGGCCGCGTCGCGGAGGCGGAGGCCGCGTGGAAGGCCAGCTACCGCGCGGCGCGGCGGGCCGGGGACCGCGGGGCGATGGCCTGGGCGGTGTGGAGCGGCGGGACCCTCGCCCGGCAGCGCGGCGCGCTCGCCCTGGCCTGGCGCTGGCTGTCCCTGGCCGCCGAACTCGCCGAGCAGGGCGGGGACATCGTGGCCCGCGGCTACTCCCTCGCCGGGCTCGCCGAGACGGGCCGAATACAGGGCGACTACCAGGCCGTCGGCGAACTGCACGAGAAGCTGCTCGCCGAGGCCAGGCGGCGCGGCGAGGCCCGGCACACGGTGTGGGCGCTGGAGGGCATCGCGCAGATGCACCGCAACACCGGTTCGTACGACACCGCCCTGGCGATGTTCGAGGAAGCGGCCGCGATAGCCGGCGGAGCCGACGACGCCCGCGGCCGCGCCTGGGCCCTGCGGGGCATCGCGGACGTGCTGTCCGTACGGGGCGAGACCGAGCGGGCCCTGGCGCTGCTCTCCGAGGCGGAGGCCACCTGCCGGGAGATGCGGCTGGTGAGCGCGCTGGCGTACAACCACAAGATGCGCGGCAACGTCCTCTTCCGCGCGGGGCGTTACGCGGAGGCCGAGGTCTGTTACAGCGGCGCCCTGGAGGAGTTCCGGGCCATGGACGAGCCGCGCGGTACGGCGCTCGCCCGGCTGGGGTGGGTCAAGGCCCGGGCCCGACTGGGCCGCGACACGGCGGAGACCGCCGCCGACCTCGACGAACTCCACCGCACGCTCGGCGCGATCGGGCTGCTGCACGCGCGGGACATGGTCGACAAGGCACGGGCCGAACTCGGCGTCCTGCCCACCGGCTGACGCCTGAGCGCTCCGCTGGAAGTCCGGTGCATCGTCCGCGGGTGGGTCGTGGCCGGTCGCGCCCGCGCGGCGGAGCCGCACGATGTCACAGTCCCGCGCCCCTTCGGGACGCTACCGAACCGCACTTCGTCAAGCCCACTCAGCCGTGTCCAGTCTGCGGGTCGTACACAGACGCCAACACCAGAAGAACCGCCACAGAAAGAAGCCGCCATGACCACGCACGCCGGACCACGGACGACCGCGCCCAGCGCCCTCGCGCGCTGCCGGGCGTCCGTCGAACCCGCGCTCAGAGCGGCCGTCGAGAGCCTGCACCCCCAGCCGCGCCGGATGGCGTCGTTCTCGTTCGGCTGGTGCGACGCCGACGGCACGCCGAGCGCGGGCGCCGGCGGCAAGGGGGTGCGACAGGCACTCGCCGTCCTCGCCACCGAGGCGGTGGGCGCGCCGGCGGAGCCGGGCGTGGCCGCCGCTGTCGCCGTGGAGTTGATCCACACCTTCTCCCTGGTGCACGACGACATCATGGACGGCGACGAGCGGCGGCGGCACCGGGACAGCGTGTGGAAGGCGTTCGGTACGGGCCCGGCCGTGCTGACCGGCGACGCGCTCTTCGCCCTCGGGGTGCAGACGCTGGCCGGGACCGGCGGTCGGCACGGAGCGGCGGCCGTGGGCCGGCTCGCCGAGACCCTGGGCGATCTCGTCCACGGCCAGGCCGACGACCTGCTGTTCGAGTCCCGGCCGTGGACGGGGCCGGGTTCGGTCGGCATACCCGAGTACCGGGCGATGGCGGACCGCAAGACCGGGGCCCTGCTCGGGTGCGCGATGGCGCTGGGCCCGGTGCTCGCGGGTGCCGCGCCGCCGGTGGTGGGGGCGCTGTCGGAGGCGGGCCGGCGGCTGGGGCTGGCGTTCCAGGCGGTGGACGACCTGCTCGGGATCTGGGGCGACCCGCGGACCACGGGCAAGCCCGTCCACAGCGATCTGCGCCGCCGGAAGAAGACGCTGCCCGTGCTGGCCGCGATGGCCCTGGACGGCACGGCGGCCGAGCGGCTCGCCCGGCTGCTCGGCTCGCCGGAGCCGCTGTCCACGGCGGACGCGGCCGCGGCTTCCGCGATCGTGGAGGCCGCGGGGGGCCGGGAGTTCACGATGGAGGACGCCCGGCGGCATGTGGCGGCGGCGTACGACTGCCTGGACTCGGTGCCACTGGTGGAGAGCGCGAGAGACGAACTCGTCGCACTCTCCGGGTACTTCCTGGAACGGCGGCTTTGAGGCGGACCCTCAGGGCCTGACCGGCAGACCTTGTGATCGGGTGCGGGTCCATTGCCACCTGCGGCGGCGATGCCGTCGGTGCCCCCCACGGGATGAATCGCGCACCCGCACCCGGCCGACAAGGCCGGCCCGGACTCCGCCTAGCCCTGGCCCCCAGGTACCGGAAGCGGAGCGCCGTGGCACGTGATGTCGCGCGCCGGGAGGTTCCCCTTGAGGAGGTAGTCGTTCACGACCGAGTCCACGCACGCGCTCCCGTCCTGGTACTGCCCGTGGTCGCCGCCGTCGACCGTGACCAGGCGCGAACCCCGCAGGGCGCGGTGCGCTCGGAGCGCGCCCTCGTAGTGCGTCGCCGGGTCGTGGCGGCCGTTGAGCATCAGAATCGGCGGCAGGCCCTTGCCTGTGATCTTGATCTGCGGCGCCTTGGACTCGGGCCAGTTGGCGCAGACGGCGGTGTAGGTGAGCTCCCTGGCCCCGGCGAGCGGGTACTTCGCCGCGTCCTTGGCCGCGCTCTTGACCCAGTGGCCGGTGTCGCGGTTCCAGGGGGTGTCGCTGCACGTCACCGAGAAGAACTCGGCGAAGAAGTCCGCGCTCGCGGACTGCCCGAAGCCCTTGTCGATCATCGCCCGCTCGTCGGCGGTCGCCCGGTCCCAGTGGTCGAGGGCGGCGAGCGACTTCGCCAGGGCGGGGAAGTTGCTCCCGTTGTACATCGCCGAGATGACGACGCTGTCGAGCCGGTTGGGGTCGATGACGGCCTTGCCCTCGGCGATCGGCAGCGGGTGGTCGTGCAGCGCGCCGCGCAGCTTCTCGTACTTCGCTCCGGCCTCGGCGGCGGTGCGCCCGTAGTGGTAGGTGTCGTCGTACTTCGCGAGCCACGGCAGGAAGTCCTGCTCGAAGCGGCGCTGGAAGCTCAGCGGCTGGCCCTCCTCGTGCTCCGCCCAGGTGCCGGCGGCGTCGATGTTGCTGTCCAGCACGACGCGTTCGACCCGCTGCGGGAACTCCGTCGCGTAGTACGCGCCGATCACCGTGGCGTAGGACGGCCCGTAGTAGGAGACCTTCTTCTCGCCGAGCAGCGTGCGGTAGAGGTCCATGTCGTGGACGGTCTGGTCGGTGGTGATGTAGTTCATCAGGTCGCCGCTGCGTGCGCGGCAGCTGTCCACGAACTTGCGGGCGTTGTCCAGTTCGCGCCGCACGGCGGCGGGCGAGCGGTCCCGGGAGTCGCCGTCGAAGTAGTCCTGGAACTCGGCGTCGGTCTCGCACCGCACCCGCGAGCTCTGCCCGACACCGCGCTGGTCGAAGCTCACCACGTCGTAGGCCGCGCCGATGGACGGCGCTTTCTTCACCAGGCTCGCCGGGCGCGGCAGCCCCTGCCCGCCCGGGCCTCCCGCGGCCATCATGAGCACGCCCCGGCGTTGCGCCGGGTCGCTCGCCCGCTGCCGTGACACCGCGATGGTGAGGTCCTCACCCGTGCCGGGGTGGTACCAGTCGCGGGGCACCTTCATCTGCGCGCACTCCAGCGAGCCGCCCGATCCGCAGGGCTGCCACGCGAGCTTCTGCGCGGTGTAGCGCTGCGGTACGGGCGGCGGCCCCGGGGTCTTCGCGACCGCGGTGGCCGCCGGAAGCACTGCGACCGCTATCGCCGTCGCCATCGCACCCGTCACGGCGGAGCGGGCCGACCGCGACTTCCTGAACTCGAACATCGATCCTCCTGGGGCGTTTTTCCTACGCCTCAGATGCTCGCGTGCGGGAAGGCCGCGATCGATCCCACTGGTATCCGTTGTGGGGGTGGCACCAGCTACACCCCCTGAAGGTCAGGGCCGGGGGCTACTTGAGAATGTTGACCTCCGGATAGGCCGCCGACGGCCGGTCGAGCAGCGGGCTCGGCCTGCCGCGCAGCTGGCGGTCGAGGAAGGCGGCCACATACGCCCTGGTGAGCGCTGTCGCACGGGCGGCGTGGAGGGTCCCGAACGAGCCGGGTACGTCCTTCGGCGGGATCTGCGCGGGCATGCCGAAGCGGTCCACGATCCAGGGGACGTCGGTGAAGGTCATGTGACCGCCGTCGGGCACGTCGAGCCAGCGCTTCCAGCCCGTCAGGTGGCTCCAGTTGCGTTCCCAGTCCCTGGCGTCCGCGGCCCGGTGCGCGCCCAGGAGCAGGACCGGCCGGTTCAGGCCCTTGGCGGGCGGCTCGGTGAAGAAGTCTCCGTCGAGGTTGACCGCGGCGTCGACGCGCGGGTCGTCGCGCATGACCTCGACCGCGCTCGCGCCGCCGATGGAGTGCCCCGCGACGGCGATCCGGTGCCGGTCGACGCGCAGCTGACCGCGGGGGCCGGTGAGCTGGTCGAGCAGGAACCGGATGTCCTGGGCGCGGTTGCGGACGACGGCGGCCGGGTCCATCTTCTGGCAGATCAGGCAGGGTTCGACGCGGCCGCCGGGGAACTCGACCGGTGCCTCGTAGGTGTGGTCGAGCGCGGCGACCGCGTAGCCGCGGGAGGCGAGGTCCTCGCCGAGCCCGGTGAGGGTCAGCCGGCTCATCCCGAAGCCGGGCGACAGGACGACCAGCGGCCTGGCCGCCGGCGCGGGGCGCGCGCCGGCGACCGCGTGGGTCCGGACACCGGCCAGCGCGTCACTGCCCAGCATCGCCTTCGACAGGGCGGGCGACATGTACGGCGCCGGGGTCTCCCGGGAGGGCAGGGCCGGATACCAGAGCGAGACCATGAGCTCGCGGTGGCCCGCGGCGGGCTTCCAGGGGTCGACGCGTGAGCTGTCGACCAGGTGCAGGGTCTTCGTGCCGAGCGGCTGCCGCGTCGTCGGCGCGGGTGTCTCGACGACGGACCTGCCCGGCGCGTCCGCCGCGGCGGCCGGCACGGAGGGCGCGGCGAAGGCCAGCAGGAGGGCGGCGGCCACGAAGGACCGCCGCGATGTCTTCCGGTTCGGGAGAGAAGCTTTTCTCAACATGATCAACACCGTACGGGCCCCGGAGCGCCCCGGTCGGGCCAGGGCCCTCTGTCCGGAGAGGACCGGGCTCCGGGGCGCGGCGCGAGGGGCTGCTCAGTGCGCGATGCTGTCGATCAGTTCGCGCGCGCCCTGGCGCAGCAGGGCAACCGCCACCGAGGTGCCGAGAGTGGCGGGGTCGAGGGGCCCGGCCCATTCGTGGGCGTTGAGGACCGTCTTGCCGTCGGGGGTGAACACCCTTGCCCGCAGCGACAGATCGCCGCCACGCTCGGCCCGCGCGTATCCGGCGATGGGGCTGTTGCAGTGGCCTTGGAGGACGTGGAGGAACATCCGCTCCGCGGTCGTCTCGCGGTAGGTGGCGGGGTCGCCGAGGCCGCTGACCGTGTCGATGACCGAGGTGTCGCCCTCACGGCACTGGAGCGCCAGGACGCCCGCCCCGATCGGCGGGCACATGATGTCGACCGACAGGGTCTCGCTGATCACGTCGACGCGGCCGATGCGCTCCAGGCCGGAGACGGCGAGCAGCAGGGCGTCGGCATCGCCCGCGGCGAGCTTCTCCAGGCGCCTGTTGGCGTTGCCGCGCATCGGTACGCACTCGAGGTGCGGGTGGGAAGCGGCGAGTTGGGCGGTACGGCGCACGGAGGAGGTGCCGACGCGGGTGCCCGCGGGCAGCGCGTCCAGGGTGAGGCCGCCGGGGTGGACGAGCGCGTCGCGGATGTCGTCGCGCTTGAGGAAGGCCGCGAAGATCGTGCCCGCGGGGAGCGGCCGGTCGGCGGGGATGTCCTTGACGCAGTGCACCGCGAGGTCGGCCTCACCGGCGAGGAGGGCGGCGTCGACCTCCTTGGTGAACGCCCCCTTCCCCTCCACTTGCGAGAGGTCGCCCATCCATTTGTCGCCGGTCGTTCTGACGGGGACGACCTCGGTACGGATGCCGGGATGGAGCGCGGTCAGCTCGGCCCGTACGCGCTCCACCTGTGCCAGGGCCATGGGTGAGTCGCGGGAGACGATACGGATCAGTTCAGGGGCGGACATGTCGCCCACGATAGACCGTGGGAGGTGCCCGTCACCGACCGGCCCTGACGCCCATCTGACTGATGTGGCAAGGGGTTTGACGGAGTCGCGCAGGCGTGCGACGCGATCACTTGTGCGCGAACCGCCAGTCGCATCAGTCACATCAGCCGGTCAAAGCTCCGCTGGCCACCACCTCTTTCCCCTCCATTTCTTTTCGGATCTTTTCGGATCTTTTCGGATCCCTCCGGGTCTCTTCGGGTCTCTTCGGGTCTCTTCGGAGTCTCTTCGGAGTCCTCTATTTCTCCTCGGAGTCCTCGAAGTCCTGGAAGTCGAAACCCGGGGCCACCACGCAGGAGACCAGCACCGGTTCGTCACCCGCCGGCTCCGCGGACTGCCAGCGGCCGCCGGGGACCAGGAACTGCGGCCGCTCGCCCCGGTCGACCGCGGCGCCCAGCACGGCCTCGGTGGTCCCGCCCTCGCCCGGGACCTTCCCTTCCCCTCCCAGCCTGATCCGCAGCGGGCCGCCCGTGTGCCACAGCCAGAGCTCGTCCGACCGCACCCGGTGCCAGCGCGATGCCTCGCCGGGGTGCAGCAGGTAGTAGATCCCCGTCGCATAGGCCCTCGGGCCGCCGTATCCGTCGGGGAAGGCCTCGGTGGTGGTCCGCCACGTCTCGCGATACCACCCGCCCTCGACGTGCGGCCGGAGGCCGAGGGCCGCGACGAGCCCGGAGATGTCCGCCATCGTCATCCATGCCTTTCCTCGTGGGGTTGGTCCGGGTCATTCCTTCCCTGTCGGGCCCCGCCTGACCTCACTTCCCGGATTCGCCCTTCACCGAGTCCGAGGCGATCAGCACGGCCACGCCCAGCACGGCGAGCAGGATGCCCGCGTATATCTCGTACCCCTTGAGGAATCCGATGTAGCGCACGACGCCCCAGATCCGGAACCAGCCGGTCCATTCATGGACGACGGTGCTGATGCCCGCGATGAGGAGAGTGGCTCCGACGCCCTCCAGCAGTTTCTTCATGACCACGATCCTCCCGCCACCGCGCGGCCCGGACATCGCCCGGAGGTCGGCGGTCCACGACCGGAGGTAGCGGGTTCACCGGGCCCGTTCCGACCAAAGTCTGCGGTCGTGCGACTTTGGTCGCGGGCCGCTGTCCGGCGCCCCCGCGAGGACCGGCCGCTCAGTAGATTTGTGTGCATGAACAGCGAGCGGGCACAAGACATGATCCAGCCGGACGCGGCCTATCCGTGGCTGCTGCCGTCCGCGGTCATGGAGCCGCGGGCGGGCGGCGGGCGGGCGCGGCGGACCGCGCGCGACTGGGCCGTCGACATCGTGTGCCTCGCCTTCGCCGCCCTCTTCGGACTGCTGGTGGCGGATGACGCGCGGGCGTCCGCCCAGGTGTCGGACGGGGCCCTCCTCGTCGATCAGATAGTGGGGGCCGCGGCCTGCACGGCGCTGTGGCTGCGGCGGCGGTGGCCCACCGAGCTGGCCGTGGCGCTGGCGGTGGTGAGCGCCGTGACACCGTGCGCGGCGGGCGCGCTGCTGGTGGCCGTGTTCAGCGTGGCGGTGCACCGTCCGTTCCGCGCGGTGGCGGTGGCGGGCGGGCTGGCGCTGGCCAGCCAGCCGGTCCAGGCCATCGTCCGCCCGGATCCCGGGCTGGGGTTCATGGGGGCGTCCGCGATCGGGATGCTGCTGGTCCTCACCATGATCGGCTGGGGCATGTTCGTGCGGTCCCGCCGGCAGCTGGTGCTGTCGCTGCGCGAGCGCGCCGTGCGCGCGGAGGCCGAGGCCGAGTTGCGGGCCGAGCGGGCCCAGCGCCTCGCGCGGGAGAGCATCGCACGGGAGATGCACGACGTGCTCGCGCACCGGCTGTCGCTGCTGTGCGTGCACGCGGGCGCCCTGGAATACCGGCCGGACGCGCCCCCCGCCGAGCTTGCGCGCGCCACCGGCGTGATCCGCAGCAGCGCGCACCAGGCCTTGCAGGATCTGCGGGAGGTGATCGGCGTGCTGCGGGCTCCCGAGAGCGCCGCCGCCTCCGAGGGCACGCCCGGCGCCGGGTCCGGGCCGGACGCCGACCGGCCGCAGCCGACCCTCGCGGCGCTGGAGGAGTTGCTGGAGGAGTCCCGGCAGGCGGGCATGGCCGTCCGCCTCGACCAGAAGGTGGCCGATCCGCTGCGGGTGCCCGCGGCCACGGGCCGTACGGTCTACCGGATAGTCCAGGAGGCCCTGACCAACGCCCGGAAGCACGCCCCGGGCGCGGAGGTGGGCGTGGTCGTCGGGGGCTCGCCGGCCGAGGGTCTCACCGTGGTGGTCACCAATCCGCCCGGGTCGGTCGAGGGCGCGGCGGTGCCCGGATCCGGGCAGGGGCTCATAGGTCTCGCCGAGCGCGCCACCCTGGCCGGCGGTCGGCTCGAGCACGGACCCGCACCCGACGGCGGTTTCCGGGTCCGCGGCTGGCTACCGTGGCCGGTATGACCACCGCACCGCCGCCCCGGCCGATCCGTGTCCTGCTCGTCGACGACGACCCGCTCGTCCGGGCCGGGCTGTCATTCATGCTGGGCGGTCTGGCGGACATAGCGATCGTGGGTGAGGCTGCCGACGGCACCGAGGTGGCCGGCCTCGTCGACCGGCTCTCGCCCGATGTGGTGCTGATGGACATCCGCATGCCGTCGATGGACGGGCTGGCCGCCACCGAGCTGCTGCGCGGCCGGGAGCACGCGCCGGAGGTCATCGTGCTGACCACGTTCAACGCGGACGAGCAGGTGCTGCGCGCCCTGCGGGCGGGGGCCGCCGGGTTCGTCCTCAAGGACACCCCGCCCGCGGAGATCGTCGACGCGGTGCGCCGGGTGGCGTCGGGGGCGCCGGTGCTCTCCCCCACCGTGACACGTCAACTGATCGCCAGGGTGACGGACGGTGAGCGGGTGGACACTCATGGCAGTGAGGCGCGAGGCAAGTTGGCCCTGCTGAACGAACGGGAACGGGAGGTCGCGGCCGCCGTGGGGCGCGGGCAGTCCAACGCGGAGATCGCGGCCGCGCTGTATATGAGCGTGGCCACGGTCAAGACACACGTCTCCCGCATCCTGACGAAGCTCGATCTCAACAACCGGGTCCAGATCGCCTTGCTCGCCCACGACGCCGACCGGTCCGGCACGGCCTGAGGCCCTCGCGGCCCGCCCCGGGCCCGGGTTCCGGGCCCTTGCGTCCAGGGGGTCGCGTTGCCCAACCGCCTGGGAACCTACATCCGGCCGTGCGGCGGCTGTTACAAAACAGCAGGGAAACGGCAGGTGGCGGGTCATAGGATCGAACTCTCGATCAGGGGGTGGTCCGTTCCCGTCCCCATCGCGTTCGACTGTTTGATCACCACGCGCTCTTGGCGCAGGAGAGTAGGGGGACACCTGTGCCAGGGCACATACCGCGTCGTCGAGTGCTTCAGGTCGCCGGCGGGGGCCTTGTCGTCGGAGCGGGTGCCGTGGGCGCCTGGCAGTGGCTGGCTCCCGAGGT
Source organism: Streptomyces sp. NPDC051173 (assembly GCF_040689515.1). Taxonomy (NCBI): domain Bacteria; kingdom Bacillati; phylum Actinomycetota; class Actinomycetes; order Kitasatosporales; family Streptomycetaceae; genus Streptomyces; species Streptomyces sp. NPDC051173. The sequence goes on along the minus strand of NZ_JBFBBD010000006.1, from coordinate 63,767 downwards.
CAAGAAGACCGGCACGGACGGCGGCGCCCCGGTGCGTGCCGCGAAGACGTCGACGTCCGCGTCGTTCGTCCATGTGATCGCCCACCCCGACGACTCGCTCTACTTCATGAACCCGGAGCTGGAGCAGTCCATACTCAGCGGCGCGCCCGCCGTGACCGTGTGCCTGACCGGCGGCGAGTCCGACGGCCGCAACGCGCTCTCCAAGGCCCGTGGTTACGACCGCATGCCGATGAAGCGGCCGGAGTTCGTCCGCGCCCGGGTCAACGGCTTCCGTGAGGCGACGGCCCAGATGGCCACCGGCAACTCCCTCAGCCCCTGGGACGTGGAGACCCTGCGTCTCCTGCCCGGCTTCGAGGTCGAGCTGCAGACGCTGCGCGCCGCCCCCCACGTTCAGATGATCTTCGTCGAGCTGATCGAGGCGCGGTCGCTGCGCTCCCCGCACAAGGACAGCCTGCGCGGCCTGTGGCTCGGGGCGACGCCCAGGCTCACCACGCTCACGCCGACGGGCGGCCCCGTCACCCGCACCTACCAGTACGGGCGCCGGCAGCTGATCGACACGCTCGCCGCCGTCTTCGAGCGCTATCAGCCGACCGTGGTCCGCACCCTCGACCCGAACCCCGCGCACCTGGCGAGGCAGCCGGAGTACCGCAACACCCCGCCGGTCCTGGACGGCATCTACAGCCACGACCACCAGGACCACACCACCTCCGCCTTCTTCGCCCAGGCCGCCCTCGCGGAATACTGGGGCCGCAAGCACTCCCGGCCCACCGCCGTCGAGAGCTACGTCGGCTACGAGGTCGACGTGCTGCGCAGCAACCTCGACAAGGCCACCACCGACCGCAAGGTCACCTTCCTCGACATCTACGGCTGGGCCGACCACGGCAAGAACTGCGGGGACCCCGCGGGCTGCGGCGACCGCAAGGTCGGCAATCTGTCCGCCACCAAGTACCACGGCTGGTCGAGCAATTGCCGCCACCGCGCCCCGGGCACCATGCGCTGGGTGCAGCCGCTGCCCGACGGCCGGCTCGCCGCCTTCGGGATCCTCGACGGCGCCGCGCAGTGCTGGACCGAGCGCAAGGCGGGCAGCGGCATCTGGTCCGCGCCCGTCGCGGTCGGCGGCAGCATGCTGGAGGGCCAGATAGAGGCGGTGCGGCATCAGGACGGCTCGCTCCAGCTGTTCTCCATACGCACCGTGCTCCCCGTGAACGACAAGCCGCACCGCCGTGAGGTCGTCACCGCCCTCCAGAGCGGCAAGGGCCCGGGCGGCGCCCCGGCGTTCGGTCCCTGGCAGTCCCTCGACTCCCCCGAGGACGACCCCCGCCGCTCGATGGAGGTGGGCTACCCGGTCGCGGTCGTGGCCAAGGACGGTACGGTCTTCGTCCTCGTCCGCAACTACGACGGTGGCATCAGTTTCCGCAGCGGCACCGGCGGCAACGGCTGGACGGGCTGGACCCCGCTGCCGGCGGCCGGGCCGCGGACGAGGCTGGAGGACGGCCTGGACGCCGTCGTCGACGGCGACGGCCGGATCCATGTCGTCGCCGCCGACACCAAGACCGTCCACCACTGGATGTCCCAGGGCCCCGACGGGCCGTTGCAGCCGGCCGCCCCGACGCGGCTGCCCGCCACGACCGGCCCGCTGTCCCTGGCCCCCCTCTCCGGCGGCGGCATACGCATGGCCATGCGCCAGCCGGACACCTCCCGCATAGTTGTCGCCGACCGGCTGACGGACAGCTGGAAGGTCTCCGCGGAGTGCGCCTCGGTCAGCGGCTACGGCCGCGTCGCGCTCGCCCAGGCGGGCACCGCGACGGTGCTCGCCGCGCGGGACGGCAAGGGCCTCGTCCGGCTGTCGGCCGGTTCGGGCCGCCCCGGCCCCTGGGCGGACGAAGGCATACCGCACCGCGGCACGGCCGGCATGACCCAGGACGCCAAGGGCCGTACGGTCGCCGTCGTCCTCGGCATGGACGGCAGACTCAGCAGCGCCCGGCACACGGGCTCGGGCAAGTCCGCGTTCACGGACTGGCTCTCGCACGACGGCACGACCCAGGCCGACCTGGAGTCGTGACCCCGGTGCTCGGGACGGGCTTGTCGCGGTGCGCGGCAAGCCCGTCCGGCATTTCATGACCAGGCCCTCACGCGCCCTGGCGAGCCCGCAGGTGGTCCGCCATCAGCGTGTTGAGTGCCTTCTGGTGCGAAGCCAGGTAGAAGTGGCCGCCCGGGTAGACGTGGAAGTCGAAGGGGCCCTCGGTGTGCTCGGCCCACGCCCGGGCCTCCTCCAGGGTCACCTTGGGGTCGTCGTCACCGGTCAGCGCGGTCACCGGGCAGTGCAGCGGCTCCCCCGGCTCATAGGCGTAGGTCTCCGCGGCGTGGTAGTCGGCGCGGATCGCCGGGAGGACCATGCGCAGGATCTCGTCGTCGCCGAGGAGCTGTGAGTTGGTGCCGCTCAGCCCCTTCAGCTCGGCGATCAGGCCGTCGTCGTCACGCTGGTGCACGGTCTCGTGCCGGTGCCTGGACGGCGCGCGACGGGCGGAGGCGAAGAGTCCGGCGAGGACGATGCCCTTCTCCCGCTCGAGGCGCCGGGCGACCTCGAAGCCCAGCGTGGCGCCCATGCTGTGCCCGAAGAACGCCAACGGCCGGTCGGCCCACGGGAGCAGCGCGGCGAAGACCCGGTCGGCGAGCTCGGGGATGTTGTCGATGAGCGGCTCCGTGCGGCGGTCCTGGCGGCCGGGGTACTGGAGGCAGATGACGTCGACATCGTCCGGCATGGCCTGCGACACGGGGAAGTAGAAGCTCGCCGAACCACCGGCGTGGGGCAGGCAGACCAGCCGGGTGGCGGCGTCCGGGCGCGGGTGGAACCTGCGGACCCACAGGCCGTTGTCCTCGGTGTTGTCGATCACGGGTCGGTCGTTCCTTCCAACGGAAATTCGACATACAGAACAATGGTGAGCAAGGTGATGAACAACCGTGGGCGGCAGGGCCCTTGCGGCCCCCGCCGCCCACGGTCACCCGGCCACTTTAGGACGCGAGGACGTCCTGCTTGATGATGCGTTCGATGTTCCGTTCGGCAAGTGCGGTGATCGTCACAAAGGGGTTGACACCGATGGAACCGGGGATCAGCGATCCGTCGTTGACATAGAGGTTGGGGTAACCGGCGACCCGGCCGTAGAGGTCGGTGGCCTTGCCGAGGACGCAGCCGCCGAGCGGGTGGTAACAGAAGTCGTCGGCGAACGCCTTGAGCTGGGAGCCGAAGAGGTCGTAGCGGTAGATGGTGCCGTTGGCCTTGTTGATCCGGTCGAAGAGCGATTTCGCGGCGTTGACGGCGGGCGCGTTCTGGTCCCGCGTCCAGCGCAGCAGGGCCCGGTCGGTGGCCTTGTCGTAGACAAAAGTGCCGCGCTCGGGGTTCTTGGTGATGGCGAGGTAGAGGCTGACCCAGGTCTCGAGGCCCGCCGGCATGGGGGCGATCTCCGCGAAGACGGGGGCGGCCGGGTTGGCCCAGTCGTCGATGCCGAGCGCGGGGATCGAGGACTGGTGGGCGCCGGTGGTGTCCCAGACGTGGTTGGCGCGGGCGGTCATGATGTTGCCGTTGGGGCCCCACCCGGCGCCGACCTCGGCGCTGAGGCCGGGCAGGGTGCCGGTGTCCCGGGCCCGTACGAGCAGTTCGGTGGAGCCCAGGCTGCCCGCGCCGAGGAAGAGGTGGCGGCAGGTGATCTGCTTACGGGCGAGCACCTTGCCGTAGGGGTCGGCCTGTTCGACCGTCAGGACGTACTTGCCGTCGGACTGTCTGCCGATCGCCCGGACGGTGTGGAGGGCCTCGATGGTGACCTTGCCGGTGCCGAGGGCGGCCGCCAGATAGCTCTTGTCCAGGCTCCGCTTGCCGTGGTTGTTGCCGTAGATGACCTCGGTGGCCAGCGCCGACTTCGGCACCTCGCCGGCCGCCTCGCGCTGCATGTAGTCGAAGTCGTAGACGTTGGGCACGAAGGTGGTGCCCAGGCCCGCCTTGCGCGCGGCCTCGCGCGAGACCCGGGCGAACTTGTACCACTCGCTCTTCTCGAACCAGTCCGGGTCCATGTGCCCGACCCCGAGCCCGCTGTCGGCGCGCGGGAAGTAGCGGTCGTACATCTCGCCCGAGTCGACCTGCGGCAGCACCTCCTCGAAGTACGCGCGGGACGGGCGTACGGCCATGCCGCCGTTGACCAGCGAGCCACCGCCCACGCCGCGCCCGACGTAGACGGACATGTCGGTGTACTCGACCCGGTCCAGGACTCCGGCGTAGGGCTCGATGTCACGGTTGATGACGTCGAGCCAGAGGAACGAGCCCAGCGGGGCCTTGGTGCGGTTGCGGAACCAGCTGGAGCGCTTGTCGGGTGCGAGCATCCCGTTGAAGATCTTGCCGTCGGGGCCTGGCTGGTTCCACAGCTGGCCCATCTCCAGCATCAGCGTGGGCACTCCGGCCTCGCCGAGGCGCAGGGCGGAGACGGCGGCGCCGTAGCCGGTGCCGATCACCACCGCGGGTACGTACGCGCCGTCGGTGGCCGTGGCCGCGGCGGCGCGTGTCGCGGTGGTGATGGTGGTCGCACCGGCCATGGCGGCGGCACCGAGGGCGGCGATGCCGAGCAGGCGGCGCCGCGAGAGGGGCTGGTTCATTGCGCTGTTCATGCGTGACCTTTCGGACGGGTGACAGTGATCGGGGCCGTCGGAGCACCGCCGGAGGGTGCGGCCGAGGCGTCCGGCAAGAGGTGGGCCAGGGCGGCGAGTTCGCCCCTGCCCGCCACGTCGAGCTTCCGGTAGGCGTGGGTCAGGTGCTTCTCCACCGCCCGGGAGCTCACTTCCAGGAGCTCGGCGATGTCCCGGTTCGCTATCCCCCGCGCGGCGAGCCCGGCCACTCTGCGTTCGCTCCGGGTGAGGGACTCGATCGCGGCGGGGGCCACCGGGCTGGCCATGGCGCACAGTTCGCGGGCCGCCAGGTCCGCGAGCCAGGTCACCCCGCCGGCGAGGGCCTGTTCGCGGCCGCGGCGCAGATGGGTCGCGGCCTCCGGCCGGCCCGCGGCCCGCAGTCTGCGGCCGAGGAGGACGGCCGTGCGGGCGCGCTCCAGACCGTTGACGGACGCCTCCAGGGTGGCGAGGGACTCGCGGAGCAGGGCGATGCCTTGCTCCCCTTCGGTGACGGCCCCCCGCACCCGCTGGGCGCGGCCGATGGCCACGGGGCTGCCCCAGTCGGCCGCCCGCGCGCACTCCTCCTCCAGCAGTTCCCTGGCCTGGGCCATGTGACCCATCCGGTAGTGCAGTCCGGCCGCCCAGGAACGCCAGGGGAAGACGGCGGGGTTGTGCCAGTCGGCGCGTTCGGCGGTCTGGCCCCACTCCAGGAAGTGCTCCAGCGCGGTGGGCAGATCACCGGACCCGGCCGCCACCGAGCCCCGGACGAGGTGCAGGGAGGACGGCTGGTGCCCCTGCCGTACGCCGTCGCGCCGGTAGGCCAGTAGCTTCCGGGCCAGGCCCGTGTCCCGGCTCTCGACGGCGACCATGACGATGCCGACGAGCGACTGGAGCGTCGCCCAGTCGGTCACGCCCAGGGCGAGCGCCTCGTCGACCTGGGCCCGCGCCTCCGCCAGGCGGCCCTGGGCGAGCAGCACATGGGCGAGTTCGACGCTGATCACCGCGCGGGGCACGGTGGCGCCGTCCCTGCGGGCCCGCTCCTGGGCGGTGTGCAGCCAGGGTCCGATGGTGCCGACGGAATCGGCGGCGACCAGGACGTGCGTGAGCAGCGGCAGGGCGGTGTACGCGTGGTCCGGTGTGGCCGGCTCGTACTGCAGGAGGCGGTGGGCGAGCCGGGCGGCCTCCGCAGCGGACACGCCCTGGGCCATGGTCGTGCCGTGCAGCAGTACGGTGACCAGTTCGCGCTCGGCAGCGGTGTGCAGGGAGGGGTCCGGGCCGAGGGAGCGCAGCCGTTCGGCGCTGGTGCGCAGTTGTCCCGGCGCCGTCACCTCGACGTGGCGCAGCCTGGCCTCCAGCCGTAGCGCCTGCTCGCGGTCCCCGCCGGCGAGGTGCCCGGGCGCGCCCAGTTCGTGGGCCAGTTCGCGGATCGCCTCGACGGACGGGGGCGGGCAGCCGCCGAGGAGGGACGGCGGGATGCGCACGGCGGCCAGGGCGCGCTGCGCGGGTGCGGGGATGAGGTCCAGCGCCTGGAAGAGGTGCCGGATCGCGGCGGCCGGGTCGAAGGCGCGCTCGGCGGAGGCGAGGTCGACGAGGAGCGCGGCCCGCTCCGGCCCGTCCGGCGCGCTGCCCAGCAGGGCCCGGCGCAGGCACCGGGCGGCGTCCTCGGGGGCCCCGCAGTGCAGGGCGGCGGCGCCGGCGGCGCGCAGCACCTCCACGGCCCAGTCCTCCTCGCACGAGGGCGCGGCCAGGAGGTGGGCGGCGGCCTCCTCGGCGGGGTACCCGGCGCAGTGCAGGAGGAGTGCGGCGCGGACGTGGTGCTCCTCCTGCTCTGCCGGGCTCAGCAGGTCCTCGGCGGCGTCGCGTACGGCCCGGTGCGCGAAGCGGGGTTCGGGCCCGGCCGTCAGCAGCCCGAGTCCGCGCAGGGCCCGCAGGGCGGTGTCGCGGCCGGTCGGGTCGAGCCCGGCGAGCCGGCCGGCGAGTTCCGGGGCGGTGTGGGTACCGAGGACGGCCAGCACCTCGGCCATGGCCCGCACGGGCCGGGGCTGCGCGCGCAGCGCGGCGGCGAGGCGCTCGCGCAGCGACGGCAGGGGCGACACGGCCACGGCCGCGGCCCGGGCGGTGTCCGGCCCGCCCACCCCGGCGGTGGCATCGATCAGGGCGGTGAGGAACATCGGGTTGCCGCCGCTGATCTCATGACAGGCCATCACATAGACGGGGCCGCCCGCCCTGCCGTGGCGTGCGGCCACGAGCTCGGCGGTGCTCGCCCGGCCGAGCGGCGCCGGGCGCAGGACATGGGCGGCGCTGCCGACGATCTCGTGGACGCGGGGCTCCTCGGCGCGGTGCTCGCCCTCGCGCAGGGTGACGACGGCGGTGATCCGGAGGTGGCCGATCCGGCGGGCGAGCCGGCCGATCCAGCGCAAGGAGTGCGGGTCGGCCCACTGGAGGTCGTCGACGAGCAGCAGCAGGGGCTGCCGTTCGCTGTGCCGGGCGGTGAGGGCGAGGAGTTCTCCGTACGGCTCGTCGCCCTCGGGCGGGTCGGGCAGGAAAGGGTCGAGGAGCTGGCCGGCGACACCGAAGGGGAAGTCCGCTTCCATGGGGGCCGCGCCGGCGGTCAGTACGCGCGTCCCGAGCTGTTCGGCGAGGGGCGGCAGGGCGCGCAGCAGGGCGGTCCGGCCGACGCCGATGCCGCCGGTGACGGCGATGAGCGAGCCGCTGCCCCGGGCGGCGTCGCGCATGGCCCCGTCGATGAGGTCCAGCTCTCGCTGCCGGTCGAGCAGTCGCCGGTCGGGCACGGGCGTCATCGGCTCTTCCTCCCCAAGGGCCCCAGGGCGCGGGCCAGTTCGACGCGTCGGGTGATGCCCAGCTTGCGGTACGCCGCGGCCAGGTGCAGTTCCACGGCGCGCAGGGGCATCGAGAGCTCGGCGGCGATGGCGCGGTTGGTCATGCCGCGCGCGGCGGGGATCGCGACGCGCAGCTCGGCGACGGTCAGCCCGCGGCCAGAAGGGGCCGCCGGGGGGACGGCGGGGGCCTTGGCGGTCCTGACGGTCCGGAGCGCCACTTCCGCGACGTAGCGCAGCCCCTGGTCGATGTTGTCGGGCGCGCCCCAGACGCGGGTGAGGCGGCGCTCCTCGGCCAGCAGGTCGGCGGCCGGTCCGCCGCGCCCGGCGGGGCCGTGGGCCGCGGCGGCGGCCGAACGCCAGGGCAGCAGGACGGGGTTGGCGACCTGCCGGGCGAGCAGGAGGCGGCCGCACTCCAGCAGGTCCGCCAGCGCCGCGCCGCCCTGACCGCCCGCGAGCCGCACCCGGCCCCGCGCGTAGAGCAGGTAGGCCCAGGCCAGGCCGCTCTCGGCACCGGCGGGGCGGACCCCTTCGACGGCGCGCTCGGCGGTCGCGACATCGCCCAGCGCCAGGTGGGCGAGTGCCCGGAGCCCGGCGGGGGCGGGGGCCATCATGGGGTGCCAGCAGTGGGGTGGCATGACGTGCTGGGCGCGGTCGAGGGAGGTGACGGCCGCCTCGGGGCTGCCCTGGTGGAGTGCGGCCTGTGCCTCGACGATCAGGGCGAGCCCGGCGGTCGGGCGGGTGCCGGAGCGCTGTGCCCGCACCAGGATCGCGACCAGCGCGGCCTGCGCCTCGGCGAAGTCACCGGTGAGGAGGAGGGCCTGGCAGGCGGCCAGTTGGGCGGCCGGCGGCGTGGTGTCCCTGGCGGCGGGGGCGAGAGCGGTGCGGGCCAGGGAGCGGGTGCGGTCGATGTCCTGGCCGCGCAGGGCGCAGTGCCAGGCCGCGACACCCGCTTCGGCCGGTTCGGCGGGCAGGTCGGGGAGGGCGGCCACGGCGGGCCGGTCCAGTTCGTGTTCGGCGCCCCGCTGGCTGTGTTCGGCGAGCCAGTACAGCGCCCGCAGCGCGGCCCGGTCCTGTGCGTTCACGTCCGTGTGGTCGAGGACGCGGGCGATCAGCGGCTGTACGGACACCACGTCGCCGCGGGTCACGAGGAGTCCGGCGGCCTCGACCCATGAGGGGCCCGCGGAGGCGTCGGCCCGGGTGAGCAGGACGCTGCGCAGGTGCCGGTCCGAGGCGGCGGGCGAGGTGGCGAGCACGACGGCGCTGAGCTCGACGAAGACCTTCGCCCGCGAGGCCGGCGCCATGGGCTCGCGCAGCGCGCGGTGCAGCAGCCGGGCCGCCGCGCGCAGGTCCCCGACGGCGCGGCAGCGGGCGGCCTCCCGGCGCAGGGCGTCCACGGCCCAGGTGGCGCCGACGACATGGGCGGCGAGCAGCATCCTGGTCAGCCCGCTGTCGGGGACCGCTGCCCGGTGGGCGTGCCGGGCGGCACGGGCGTAGAGCTGCTCGCGCCGGTCCGCGCCGAGGCCGGCGAGCACCGCCTCGGCGGCCCTCGGTTCGTGGAAGGCGGGCCGGTCGCCGTCGGTGAGCAGGCCGGTCCCGGCCAGCCGGGCCACGGCACGGGCGGTGTCGGTGCCGTCGGACTCCGTCAGCGCGGCGATCATGTCGGGAGTGCCGTCCTGACCGCAGACGGCGATGGCCCGCAGGACGTCGAGGAGTTCGGCGGGGAGCGCGGCCGCCGTCCTGGCCGCGCGCTCCCGGAACGCTTCCGCGACGCTGTCGACGAGGTGCGGCAGGTGGTCGGCGGCGGGCGGCCAGTCGTGCCGGGCGAATCTGCCGGCCACCGTGCGCAGCAGGGTGGGGTTGCCGCCGGCGGCGTGGGCGGCGGCCGTGCCGAAGGCCGGGTCGACGGGCCGCCCGTGGGCCCGGGTGAGGAGTTCGGTCACCCCGGCGGCGGACAGCGGGGCCGGGGTGAGGGTGTGGCGGGCCACGGTGCGCCCGGTGGTGGAAGAGCCGGGCTCCAGCGGGTCGTGGGTGCCGTCCGCGAGGACGCCACAGCGGGTGGTCAGCAGCATCATCGGCGCGTCCGGGAGCAACCGGGCCAGGGACCGGAGCCAGCGCCACGAGTGCGGATCGGCCCACTGGGTGTCGTCCACGGCGACGAGCAGGGGCTGTACGCGGGCCGCGGCGAGGAAGACCTGGCACAGCGCCTCGACGATGACGGTGTCGTCCGAGTCGGACGGCGGTGCGTCGTCGGGCCGCCCGAGGGCGGCGAGGAGCTGGTCGGCGATGCCGTAGCGCAGTGCGGACTCCTCCCACGACGCGTGGGCGGTGACGACGCGGACCCCCGCCCGCCCGGCGAGCGTGACCGCCTGGTTCAGCAGGGCGCTGCGGCCGCTGCCGGGTCCTCCGTCGATCTCGACGAGGGCGGACGGGCCGCCGCGCAGTCCGTTCAGCAGGTCGCGCAGCAGCTTCTGTTCGCGGTCCCGCTCGACGAGCGCCGTGCCCCCGTGCCCGGCCCAGTGTCCTGTGTTCCCGTGCGTCACCCGCGGCTCTCCTAGTGGCTCGGGGCGCGGGTGTCGGCCGGTGAGCGGCGCGGTCCGTCGGCCGCGTGGCGGCGTGGGCGGTACGGGGCGTCGAGGGAGGGGGGCAGGTCGGCGCGGCCTCGGACGTCGAGCTTGCGGTAGACGTTCGTCAGGTGGGCCTCGACGGTGCGGAGGCTGAGGAAGAGGGTGGCGGCGATCTCCTTGTTGCTGATGCCGCGCCGGGCGAGCGCGGCGACGCGGCGTTCACTCTCGGTCAGGGAGTCGACCGGGCTGACGGCGAGCCGGGACATCCGGCCGCCCGCGGCGACGAGCAGTTTCCGGGCGCGGGCGGCGAGCATGTGATAGCCGCAGCCGGTGGCGAGTTCGACGGTGCGGCGCAGGTGGCGGCGCGCGTCGGCGGTGGCTCCGTGCGCCAGGAGCTCGCAGCCGAGCTGGTATTCGGCCTTGGCGCGCTCGAGGCGGGCCGGGGAGGCGGCCAGGGCGTCCACGGCCTCGCCGAGCAGGTCCAGCCGGGCCTTGCCCTCGGCGACGACACCGGCGGCGATCAGCCCGAGGCCGATGGCGCGCGGGGTTCCCCAGCGGCGTACGGCCTCCTGCGAGCGTTCGGCGAGTTCCGCGGCGGCCCTGGTCCGGCCCTGCTGCACGAGGGTGGTGGTGGCGGGCAGCCACCAGGGGGCGAGGACCGGGTTGCTGATGCCCGCCGCCTCCAGGCTGCGTCCGCAGTGCAGCCACAGTTCCAGCGCGCCTTCGAGGTCGCCCCGCTCCCGCCGGGCCCTGCCCTTGGTGTAGAGGAACTGGTGCCATTCCCAGACGCCTTGGGCGACGGCCGGGCCGGCGATGCTGTCGAGCAGGGCGTCGGCCTCCTCGGCGTCGCCCTGGGAGAGCAGGGCGGTGGCGAGGGCGAGGGCCGGCATGGTGGCGCCGGGGCAGCCCGCCCGCGCGGCGAGGTCGACGGCGGTGCGGGCGGTCGTGACGGCCGTGGCGACGTCGCCGGTGCCGTGCAGGGTGAGGGACTGCCCGCAGAGCGCGGCGATGTGGGTCCACGGTTCGTGGCGCGCCCGGCTGTCGGAGACGCACCGCTCGAACGCCTCCATCGCCTCGTCCACTTCGTCGGCGAGGGCGAGGACGATGGAGGCGCCGAGCACGCAGGGGCCGACGGGTGCGGGTGACTCGATCCACAGGGCGCGGCGGGCCAGGTCGACGGCCTGGTCCGCGGGGCCGCCGTCGAAGGCGGCGAGGGTGCTCAGGGAGGCCAGCAGGTGGCGTTCGCCACGGCTGTCGCCGCGGGGTACGGGCCAGTCGCGGGCCCGTTCGCGCGCCGCGGCCAGGGCGGTGCGGTCGTTGACGGCGGTGACGAGGAGGGCGGCCGCGACGGGGGTGCGGAGCCCGTGGCCCGGGGTGCCGGGCTCCGTCGGCAGGGTGTCGAGCACGGCGCCCAGCTCCCGTACGGCCTGGGGGGCGCGGCGGGTGCCGACGGCGGTCAGCCCGTACTCCACGACGATGCGGGCCCGGTCGTGCGGGCGGGTGGCCTCGGCGAGCGCCTGCCGCAGTTGCGCGAGGGTGGTCGCGGGGGCCAAGGGGGCGGAGGTCCGGGCCAGTTCGACGCGTATCTCCTGGCGGAGGCCGCCGGTGGGTCCGGCGGCGAGGACGCGGCGCAGGCAGCGCATGGCGGCCCGCGCGGTGGTGCGGTCCGGTGCCTGGGCGGCGGCCGCGCGGAGCACGCCGGGCATCCACGGCTCGGCCGGCTCCTTGAGGTGGACGAGCTGGGCGGCGACCTCGCAGGCGGGCCGGCCCGCGTCGTTGAGCAGCCGGGCGGCGCGGGCGCGCAGTGTCTCCCGCTCGGGGGCGGGCAGTTCGGCGAGGACGGCGCGGCGGACGGCTTCCCGTATGACGGTGGGGTGGCCGGCCGGTGCGACGATCCCGGCGCGGCGCAGGGCCTCCAGCGCGGCCGTCAGGCGTCGGCCGGTCACCGTCGAGAGCGCGCCGAGCAGTTCGGGGTCGGTGTGGCCGAGGACGGCGACGGCGCGGGCGACGGCGCGGACGGGACCGGCCTGTGCGGACAGCCGCGCCTTCGCGGAGCGGGTGAGGAGGTCCTCGCCGACGGCACGCAGCCGGTGGAGGCCGTCCGTGTCGGGGCGGATGCCCGCCGCGCGCGCGTCGGTGAGCAGCCGGGTCAGCAGCCCGGGGTTGCCGCCGGAGAGCTCCGCGCAGTGCTGGAGGAAGAGTTCCGCCGGGGGCCGGCCCAGAGCCCGGGTCACGACGGCGGCGGTGGCCGCGGGGTCGAGCGGGCCGAGGTCCAGGGCCGTGCAGCCGTCGTGGGCGAGCAGCGCGGAGAGCGCGTCCGCGCCGGGCCCGGGGCGTTCGGTGCGCTGGGCGAGGATCACCAGGAGGGGTAAGGAGGCTGCGCGGCGGAGCACGAAGCCCAGGCCGTTCAGGGAGGCTTCGTCGCAGGCCTGGGCGTCGTCGAGGATGAGAGCGAGCGGCCCGTCCGCCAGGAGGCCGGTGGCACGGCGGTGGAGCGCGCGGTGGACGGCGTACGCGGCGGGGGCGCCGGTGGCCGCCGGGAGGCCGGCGTCGAAGGGCTCGAAGAGGTCGCGCACGGCCTGGTGTTCGCGGGCGCCGGGCCGTGCCGTGCGGTGGCGTACGGTCATGCCGGTGGAGGTCAGGCGTTCGGCGAGGGCCGCCAGGAGCGCGGTCCTGCCGATTCCGGCCGGGCCACGGACGACGACGGCCCGCGCGGATCCGGCGCGCGCGGCCGCCGCCGTCCGCAGGAGGCCGTCCAGCGCGTGGGAGCGGCCGGGCAGGTGCCGCCAGGAGGCGTCCCGGCCCCGATCGCTGCTGACCGCCACGGCGCTTCCTCCCCCATGAAGCCACGCTTGAGCTCCGGTGATCGACGCGCACCGGAGGGCGGTTCCCAAGAGTGACCGCCAAGACCGGACTTGCACGAACAAGATCGGAAACGACGGTATCAGCACGGCCGATGAGCACCCATGACGTTTGAGCCATAACCGGCAGTGCAGGTATGGCCAAAGATACGTGTCGGGCCCCTTGGTGCCTACAGCTTGCCACCCGTCAGCGGCCCCTTTTCGATCGAGCCGAAAACTGTCCGCAACTGTCCGCCCGCGAAAACCCGACACATCCACGTCATTTATCTGCTGTAAAATCCCCCGATTTCGCCGCGAGTTCAGCGGCCGCCGGGCCCGGGGCCCGCGGAGCTCGCCGCCGGACCTACCGGATCGGCATCCCCGACAGTGTGCGAGCGATGACGAGGCGCTGGATCTCGCTCGTACCCTCGAAAATCGTGTAGATGGCGGCGTCGCGGTGCATGCGCTCCACCGGGTACTCACGGGTGTAGCCGTTGCCGCCGAGGATCTGCATCGCCTGGGCCGTCACGGCCTTCGCCGTCTCCCCCGCGAAGAGCTTCGACATGGAACCCTCCGCCGCGGTGAAGGGCTTGCCCGCCGTGGCCATCCAGGAGGCGCGCCAGACCAGGAGGCGGGCGGCGTCCACGCGGGTGCGCATGTCGGCGAGCTGGAAGGCGATGCCCTGGTTGTCGATGATGGGGCGGCCGAACTGGACCCTCGTCTTGGCGTAGTCGAGGGCCACCTCGTACGCCGCGCGGGCGATGCCGACCGCCTGGGCGCCGACCGCGGGGCGGGACGCCTCGAAGGTGGCCATCGCGGCGTTCGGCGACCCCGCGCCGCGCTGCCCCGCCGCCCGCTCCCGCGCCCTGGCCAGCCGCTCGTCCAGCTTCTCCTTGCCGCCGAGCAGGCAGTGGCCGGGGACGCGCACGCCGTCGAGGACGACCTCGGCGGTGTGCGAGGCGCGGATGCCGTGCTTCTTGAACTTCTGCCCCTGGGAGAGCCCCGGGGTGCCGGGCGGGATGATGAAGGAGGCGTGGCCGCGCGAGCCCAGCTCCGGGTCGACCACGGCGACGACGACGTGGACGTTGGCGATGCCGCCGTTGGTCGCCCAGGTCTTGGTGCCGTTGATCACCCACTCGTCCTTCGCCTGGTCGTAGACGGCGCGGGTGCGCATGGCGGAGACGTCCGAACCGGCGTCGGGCTCGGAGGAGCAGAAGGCGGCCACCTTCACATCGGCCGCGTCGCCGTACATCTGCGGCACCCAGGTGCCGATCTGCTCCTCGGTGCCGTTGGTGAGCACGCCGATCGCGGCGAGGCCCGTGCCCGCGATGGCGAGCCCGAGGCCCGCGTCGCCCCAGAAGAGCTCCTCCAGGGTGAGCGGGACGCCGAGGCCGGTGGGGTCGAAGAACTGCTGCGCGTAGAAGTCGAGGGAGTAGAGCCCGATCTTGGCGGCCTCCTGCACAACCGGCCAGGGGAACTCCTCGCGCTCGTCCCACTCCGCGGCGGCCGGGCGCATCACGTCGGCCGCGAAGCCGTGGATCCAGTCACGAATACCCCGCTGATCCTCGTCGAGCTCCATCATGAACTGCGTCACGACCCCTCCAACTCGTCATTACTCGCGGTAACATGAGTATGTTACCCGTCAGTAGGGGGAGTCAACAGCCCGGCCGCCCGGATTCGCTGAGTGGGCTTGGTGTTACGTTGCGCAGGCGTTACCGGAAACAGGGGCGGGGAGGCGGGTCCTATGGAAACCAGTCAGCGGGACGATCAGCAACGGGCCGCGGAGCGGCGGCGCAAGGAGCTGCTGGAGGCCGCGGACCGGGTGGTGCTGCGGGACGGGCCGGGGGCGTCCATGAACGCCATCGCGGCGGAGGCGGGCATCACCAAGCCCATCCTCTACCGGCACTTCGGCGACAAGGGCGGGCTCTACCGCGCCCTGGCCACACGGCACACGGAGGCGCTGCTCGCGGGCCTCCGCGCCGCGCTCGACGCCCCGGCGGCCACCCGGCGCGACCGCGTCGAGGCGACGCTCGACACCTATCTGGTGGCCATAGAGACCCGGCCGCAGGTCTACCGCTTCCTGATGCACCCCGCCGACGAGGGCCACTCCTCCGACCAGGCCGAGCAGGGCTTCGACGTGGGCCGGCACTCCGCGCCGCTGCTGCGCCGGCTCGGCGAGGAGCTGGCGCAGGTGATAGCCGAGCGCGTCGACCTCGGGCCGGGCAGCGACGAGCTGGCCCGCGCGTGGGGGCACGGCATCGTCGGCATGATGCACGCGGCGGGCGACTGGTGGCTGCGCGAGCGGCCGTTCCCGCGGGAGAACCTCGTGCGGCACCTCGCGGATCTGCTGTGGGGCCGGCTCGCGGCCGCGGGCGACCTGGAGGGCGGCCCGGCCTTCTGAGCGGGGCTCAGGCTCCGGGCCTGGCCCGTGGGCACGGGTCCCGGCCCGTGGCACGGGTCAGGCCGCCCAGGGCGCCTTACGGACGGCCCGCAGCGCGCGGCGCCGCCGAAAGCCCGTCAGATGGTCGAGGTACAGACCGCCGTCGAGGTGGTCGCACTCGTGCTGCAGGCACCGGGCGAAGAACCCGGTGCCGCTCACGCGCACCGGGGCGCCGTCCACGGTGAAGCCCTCCACCACGGCGTGGTCGAAGCGCGGGGTGCCCGCCTCGATGCCCGGCACCGACAGACAGCCCTCGGGCCCGCGGACGACGACGCCGTCGGCCTCCACCAGGCGGGGGTTGACGAGGTGCCCGAGGTGACGGCGGTCCTCGTCGTCGGGGCAGTCGTGGACGAAGACCCGCAGCGGGACGCCGATCTGGTTGGCGGCCAGGCCCACGCCCTGCGCCGCGTACATCGTGGCGAACATGTCCTCGACGAGTTTCGCCAGGTCAGGACCGAATTCCGTGACCTCTTCGCACGGTGTGCCAAGACCCCGGTCGCCGAGCAGCCGCATGGGCCGCACCTGTCCCGCGCTGCCGGGAATCGAGCTTGTTCGCATGGGGTCAAGCGTACGTTCCAGGGGCTCTGGGTTCGGGCCCCCGGCCGGATCTCGATAGGCTGAGCCCCGACCGAAGCCTCCTGGCCGGCGTTCGGCGCGAAGGGGGCGTTCCACCCGCGGTCCAGGAACAGGCGGCGGCGCCGGATGCAAGGAGGATCTAGGACGATGGCAGGCAACACGGGGCCGCTGTCGCCGCGGGCCAAGCTGGCCGTGACGGCGGGCAAGGCTGCTGCGGCGGTGTCGCGAGCCGCGGGCCGCGGCAGCGGATCGGTGATCGGCGGCAAGGTCGCGCTCAAGCTCGACCCCGATCTGCTGGCCCGGCTGGCGACCCACCTGGACGTGGTCCTGGTGTCCGCGACCAACGGCAAGACGACCACGACCCGGCTGATCGCCGAGGCGCTGCGGGCCAGCGGCCCGGTGGTCTCCAACGCGCTGGGCGCGAACATGCCGGCAGGCATCACCTCCGCCCTCGCGGGCGGCTCGGACGCGCGCTACGGCGTGATCGAGGTGGACGAGAAGTACCTCGCGGGCGTCGCCCGGGACGTCTCGCCCAAGGCCATAGCGCTGCTGAACCTCTCGCGCGACCAGCTCGACCGGGCCGCGGAGACGCGCATGCTCGCCGAGAAGTGGCGCGAGGGTCTGGCGGGCACCAAGGCCGTGGTGATCGCCAACGCGGACGACCCGCTGATCGTATGGGCCGCCTCCTCCTCGCCGAACGTGGTGTGGGTGGCGGCCGGCCAGGAGTGGAAGGACGACGCCTGGTCGTGCCCGTCGTGCGGTGGCGTGATGCAGCGCCCCGGCGACGACTGGTTCTGCGGCGAGTGCGGCTTCCGCCGGCCGACCCCGAGCTGGGCGCTGTCGGGCGACTACGTCCTCGACCCGCACGGCAGCGCGTGGCCGATCCACCTCCAGCTGCCCGGCCGGGCCAACAAGGCGAACGCCACCACGTCGGCGGCCGTCGCGGCCACCTTCGGGGTGCCGCCGCAGGTCGCGCTGGAGCGGATGTACCAGGTGCAGGCCGTCGCGGGCCGGTTCGACGTGGTGTCGTTCCTGGGCCGTGACGTCCGGCTGCTGCTGGCGAAGAACCCGGCCGGCTGGCTGGAGACCTTCTCCCTCATCGACGGCCCGCCCGCCCCGGTGATCCTGGGCGTGAACGCGCGCGGCGCGGACGGCACGGACACCTCGTGGCTGTGGGACGTCGACTACACCCGCCTCGCCGGGCACCCGATCTTCGTGATCGGCGACCGCAAGCTCGACCTCGCGGTGCGCCTGGAGGTCGCGGGCCTGGACTTCCGGGTCTGCGAGACCGTCGACGAGGCGGTGCAGTCCGCACCGCCCGGCAGGATCGAGCTGATCGCGAACTACACGGCGTTCCAGGACGTGCGCCGCCGCGTCGGCAACTGACCCCGCGAGCACTTGACAGGATTGTGAGCATGAGCCAGAACAGTCTGCGTGTCGTGTGGGTCTACCCCGACCTGCTCAGCACCTACGGCGACCAGGGCAACGCCCTGGTCCTGGAGCGGCGCGCGCGCCAGCGCCGCCTGGATGTCCAGCGTGTGGACATCCGCTCCGACCAGCCCATCCCGACCTCCGGTGACATCTACCTGATCGGTGGCGGTGAGGACCGTCCGCAGCGGCTGGCGGCCGAGCGGCTGCGCCGTGACGGCGGTCTGAACCGGGCCGTCGCCAACGGCGCGATCGTCTTCTCGGTCTGCGCCGGCTACCAGATCCTGGGCCACGAGTTCATCAACGACCTGGGCCAGCGCGAGCAGGGACTGGGGCTGCTGGACGTCGTGAGCACCCGCGGTGAGGACGAGCGGTGCGTCGGTGACGTGCTGGCCGACGTCGACGAACGGCTGGGCCTGCCCCCGCTGACCGGCTTCGAGAACCACCAGGGCGTCACCCATGTCGGCCGCAACGCGCGTCCCTTCGCGCGGGTGCGGGTCGGCAGGGGCAACGGCACGGGCGACGGCACCGAGGGCGCGTACAACGACACCGTCTTCGGTACGTACATGCACGGCCCGGTCATGGCCCGCAACCCGCACATCGCGGACATGCTGATCAAGCTGGCGCTGGACGTCAACGCCCTCCCGCCGGTCGACGACCGCTGGTACGACGCGCTGCGCGAGGAGCGCATCGCGGCGGCGACCCAGCCCGCCTGAGCCGCGGAACGGGCCGGCGGCCCGGATGACGGACGGTTGTGTCCCCCGCCACCCACCGCTTGTAGGGTGGCGGGGATCCAGCCGGACGACGGGGTCCGGTCTCCGGCCCTGTTGTGAAGGTTCCCTGTCATGCGCATTGGTGTACTCACCTCCGGTGGCGACTGCCCCGGCCTGAACGCCGTCATCAGGTCCGTCGTCCACCGCGCCGTCGTCGACCACGGCGACGAGGTCATCGGCTTCCACGACGGCTGGCGAGGGCTGCTGGAGGCCGACTACCGCAAGCTCGACCTGGACGCGGTGGCGGGCATCCTCGCCACCGGTGGCACGGTCCTGGGTTCCTCGCGGGTGCAGCCCGCACAGCTGCGGGACGGTGTCGAGCGGGCCAAGGGCCACGTCGCCGACCTCGGTCTCGACGCCGTCATCCCGATCGGCGGCGAGGGCACGCTCAAGGCGGCCCGGCTGCTGTCCGACGCGGGCCTGCCCATCGTGGGCGTCCCGAAGACCATCGACAACGACATCGCGTCGACCGACGTGACCTTCGGCTTCGACACGGCCGTGGGGGTCGCCACCGAAGCCCTGGACCGGCTGAAGACGACCGCCGAGTCGCACCAGCGCGTGCTGATCGTCGAGGTCATGGGCCGGCACACCGGCTGGATCGCCCTGCACTCGGGCATGGCCGCGGGCGCGCACGCCATCGTCGTGCCGGAGCGCCCCTTCGACATCGACGAGCTGACCGAGGTCGTCGGCCGCCGCTTCGAGGACGGCAAGCGCTTCGCGATCGTGGTGGTCGCCGAGGGCGCCAAGCCGCGCGAGGGCTCGATGGCCTTCGAGATCGGCGCCACGGACGTCTACGGCCACGAGCGCTTCGCGGGCGTCGCCCGGCAGCTCGCCGGCGAGCTGGAGCGGCGCCTGGGCAAGGAGGCCCGCCCGGTGATACTCGGCCACGTGCAGCGCGGCGGTACGCCCACGGCGTACGACCGGGTGCTGGCGACGCGCTTCGGCTGGCACGCGGTGGAGGCCGCGCACCAGCGGGCGTTCGGGATGATGACGGCACTGCGCGGCACGGACATCACGCTGGTGCCGCTGGCGGAAGCGGTCGAAAGCCTCAAGACGGTGCCGCAGGAGCGGTACTCCGAGGTGGAGTGCGTTCTCTGAGACCGGGCGTGGCCGGGCGTGTGCTCCGGCTGCAGCCCGCGGACAACGAACTCACGGTCCGCACATCCAGCCCGTCCGGCGTTTGAGGACGCTCCCGCAGGGAGCTCCCGCCGCAGGCGGCGACGGACCCGCACCCGGGAGCGGCCCCCGGCCATCGCTCCGGTCCAGGGCGCCTCTAGTCTTGACGAGGCGCATTGGTGCGAAATAGGAGAGAGCGGATGGATCACAGCGGGCACGGCATGATGATGGACATGCCGCCGTTCACGCTGGGACGGGGGTTGCAGTACAGCAGCGAACCCTTCTTCTTGATCGGCTGCCTGCTGGCGCTGGGGCTGTACGGCTGGGGCGTGGTCCGGCTGCGGCGGCGCGGCGACGCCTGGCCCGTGGGCCGGATCGTCGCGTTCGTGACCGGCGTGCTGACCGTGGCGCTGGTGATGTGCACCAAGCTGAACGACTACGGCATGGTCATGTTCAGCGTGCACATGGTGCAGCACATGGTGATCAGCATGCTCTCGCCGATCCTGCTGCTGATGGGCGCGCCGGTGACGCTGACGCTGCGGGCGCTGCCCGCGGCCGGGCGGGGCCGCAGGGGTCCCCGCGAATGGCTGGTGTCGCTGCTGCACAGCCGCTACATGCGGATCATCACGCACCCGGCCTTCACGATCCCGCTGTTCATCGCGAGCCTGTACGCGCTGTACTTCACCCCGCTCTTCGACTTCCTCATGGAGACGAAGACCGGGCACATCGCGATGATGGTGCACTTCCTGGCCGTGGGCCTGGTGTTCTTCTGGCCGATCATGGGCGTGGACCCGGGACCGCACCGGCCCGGCTATGTGATGCGGATGCTGGAGCTCTTCGCGGGCATGCCGTTCCACGCCTTCTTCGGCATCGCGCTGATGATGGCCTCGGAGCCGATGATCGGCACCTATATGCACCCGCCGGCCTCGCTGGGCATCGACCCGCTGGAGGACCAGCAGGCCGGTGGCGGCATCGCCTGGGCGTTCAGCGAGATCCCGTCGGTCGTGGTGCTGCTGGCCCTCGTCCTCCAGTGGTACCGCTCGGAGCAGCGGCAGGCCCGCCGCTTCGACCGCGCCGCGGACCGCGACGGTGACAAGGAGCTGGCGGCCTACAACGCCTACCTGGCGTCGCTCCAGGGCCGGGGGCAGTAGGCGGATGCCGTAGCGGCAGGGGCCGCGGCCGGGAGACGATGGTCTCCTGGCCGCGGCCCTTTCGCTTGCCACGCGTCCGGGCCGCCGTGAGGAGGTGCGGGGATGCCCGGATCGACGAAGGCGATGGCGGTGCTGACGGTGGGCTCGCTCGTCGTCGTGACCGCGTACTCGGTGACGATCGGCAGCGACGGCTGGCTGTGGTTCACATGGGTGCTGCTGGGGCTGCTGACGATAGGGGCGTCGGCGACCAGGAGAACGTAAGGGCCTTCGGAGCCGGTCAGAAGCGGAAGACGGGGCCCGTCGCCGCGTCGAGCGCGCACGCGTTGGGGTAGGTCTTGTGCCAGACGATCGGCCGCCCGTTCCAGTCGCCCTCGGCGGTCGCGGTGACCGGGTCGTACTCCCGCGTGCAGAGGTGGCTCTCGACGGCCACGTCCCCCGGCTCCCCCTGCGCCCGGTGCAGGGCCGCGCAGGCCGCCGCCCCGTGCGGGTGGTGTCCGTCCCCGTCCGGACAGGTGAGCTGTAGCCCGCGGGTCCAGGTGTTCTGGGCGCCGGACACGGTCAGGAAGAGCCGCCCGTGGTCGGATTCGCCGGCCGCGGGGGGCGCGGCCAGGGCGAGCAGAGCGGTGGCGCTCGCCGTGGCGGCCACGGCGGCGGTACGTACGGACATCGGTTCCTCCTGGGGCGCGGGGGTGCCCGGAGCAAGCTCATCGCGCGCGTGAGGCGAGCCGCAAGCCCCCGCACCGGCCGGTCCCCCGGCCGGCGGCACACCATCACCCGCCCGGCGGGCTCTCCGCGCGCCCCCGGCTCCGCCGGAGGTGGCCCCGGCCGCCTCCCGTCGGCGTAGCGCTATCCGACCCTGATGTGTACGCGTTTGATGTCGACCGGCAGTGTCGGGAACCCGTCGCCGGGACCGTTCTGGTCGTCCTCGCCGCCTGCCGCGATCTTCCGCAATACGTCGAGGCCGGCGGTGACCTTCCCGAACGGCGTGTAGGCGGGTGGGAGCTTGGTGTCCTTCCAGACGAAGAAGAACTGGCTGCCGTTGGTACTGGGGCCGGCGTTGGCCATCGCCACCGTCCCGGCCGGATAGGTGGCCCCGGTCAGGTTCTCGTCGGGGAAGGAGTAGCCGGGGCCGCCGCTCCCGGTGCCGGTCGGATCGCCGCACTGCAGCACGTAGATACGTGCCGTGGTGAGCCGATGGCAGTGCGTCCGGTCGAAGTAGGCGCGCTGCGCGAGGAACTTGAAGGAGAAGGTGGCGCAGGGGGCCTTGTCGGTCCGCGCCCGGAAGGTGATGGCGCCCTGACCGGTGCGCAGCGTGGCGCTGTAGGGCCTGGCGGCCTCGGCCGGGTCGAAGACGGGTATCCCCTTGAACCTGTCCGCGGGAACGGCAGGCGTATAAGTGCAGGCGGTCGTCGGCGCGGGCGGGGGCGGGGTGTCCGCCGCGGCCGGCGCCGCGGCGCCGAGAGCGAGCAGCGCGGCGGCGGTGAGCAGGGCGTGCGGCTTGCGGAGCATGAGAAGTTCCCTTCGGGAGCGACTCCGGACGGGCATGGGCCGACGATCGCGCCCCGGTCCCTGACGGGCCGGGGCGCGATCTCTTGTCCTCGGGCTCTGACCGGCAGCGCCTTGGCCTTACTTGGCTGCAGTGGCCTTCGGGGGCTCCGGGACGGCGTGCGGGGCGCACGTGACGTCCTTGCTGTCGACCTTGCCTTCGAGGAGGTAGGCGTCGACACGGGAGTTGATGCAGGGGTTCACGAGGCCCGTTATCCGGGAACCCTTGCGACCTGCCATTATGCTGTCTTCGATAGATCAACTGGGAGAGGACTGGGAAATGGTGGCATCCATTCGCTTCCCTCCTCTTTCATGAACCTCTCCCAGCGCATCTGCAACATCTCCGCGATGCGCAGCTCCATGGCTGGCGTCAGGTTGGCGTACAGTCCCCTGACGCCGGCGACCTCGTGGCCCATCCTGGTCTCGGTTGCGATCTCCGAGTGGCCGTCTTCGTCCAGCATCTCCTTGTGCCAGTGCCGGGCCAGATAGATCCGCTTGCCGCTCATGGCGAGCACCGCGGGAATCTCCACTCGGCGCTGGTCTTTACGTCCGGTACGCGGCGGCGAACCGTCCCTGATCGGGTACCAATAGTCACGGAGGAATTCCGTGCCGCGCAGCGACTTTCCCGATATCGACGGGAACACCCAAGGCGAGCGATGTGAAGCGAGGAGCGCAACGTGCATCTCGTGGAGGAAAGGTGGGAGCACGAGCGAACGGTGCGAGTCGTACTTCGGATCCACCAAGGTCTGGACTCCATCGACTAGCTGATGCTGGTACTGCACGCGTAGCGCGGGCATCGACCGGTATCTCTCCAGAGCGTATTCACGCCGCTCTTCGTCCGGATCGGATGCCGGCCACTCCGG
Organism: Streptomyces sp. NPDC051173; assembly: GCF_040689515.1. Taxonomy (NCBI): domain Bacteria; kingdom Bacillati; phylum Actinomycetota; class Actinomycetes; order Kitasatosporales; family Streptomycetaceae; genus Streptomyces; species Streptomyces sp. NPDC051173. The sequence continues at coordinate 40,981 of NZ_JBFBBD010000006.1, read as the reverse complement.
CGAGGCGAAAATTCTCTGCAGCCCGTACATCTCCCCCGGCCTCATGCCAGTGAATGCCGTGGACCACAGGTACGTCCAGCCGGTGTAGCCCCAGACTGTGTAGGCGTTCCGTGCGAGGGCGTGGACGGTTGCCATCTCGTGTGGGCGCTTGCGCACCCGCTGCGTCTTCTTGTACTTGCCGCGCCGAGGGCTGTCTCTGATCACGGGCGAGGTCTTGCGCAGGTGGTACACCGAGACTGCGTCGTCCATGAGCATGCCGAACACCATGAGGATGGTGTTGACGTAGGTTTCCGCGAGCTCGCCTTTAGCCACGCGGCCTTTCAGGGCTTTCTTCCAGGCGGCGTGCTCAAAAGAGGTGATGTCCCCAACTGAACGCCTGCCCCAGAATGGGGCAATGTGACATTTGATTATGGATTTATAGCTTTTCATGGAGGCCGGGCGCAGGTCCTGGGCGTTGTACCAGTCCCAGCAGTAGGCCTCCATGAGCGTGTTGCTGTCCGTGGTCTTGATGTTGATGCCGTGGCGGACCTCGTACTCCTGGTCGAGGCCGTGGTTCATGGCGGCCTCCTCGTCGGTGAAGCCGCTCTTTGCCTCGTACTTCTTGCTGCCGTTGGACAGGTATTCGCCGGCCCACCACTTGACCCTGCACTTGTTGCCTCGCCACTCGACAAACGGCATACGACCCCCTTGACTGGCCGGTTCGTCCGAGTTTGTGCGGTGTTGGAGGGCCCTAAGGCTCATCCCCCGCGCTGACCGCCCAGTCCGTGGCGCCTATGGGGCACCCCCGGCAGCTGCTGCAGTCGCCTCCCTGGCGCCTGATGAGGTCTCGCATGACTCGTCGAGCTGACGGGTCGTGTTCCACCCTGGGCGCCGCTACGCATACGAGTCTGCCATCGACTTCGCCGCGGAATCCGAGGAATCCGGGACCGAGGTCCATGACGACAAGATTGCACATGGCTCCCCCTTCCAGGGTTGGAGGAACCTCCCAAGTGTCCGTCGATGGTGCCACGTTGAACGACTCGTGAGACCCGGCCGACCTCAAGAACCTCACGGATTCAGGTAACGAATCGATAAACGCCGCAGGCTGGTTAGCCTTCCCTGCCCTCCGTGGCAGCGCTGCCAGAGCGTCGGCCGCTGCGGCGGAGCTCCTCGACGACACGCTGCTTCAGCTTCCGGATCTCGGGTGCGGCCATCTCGGTCACCGCGATCGCGGCATTCGTCACGGCCTGCTCGACGTCCCGTTCGAGGTCTCCTGGATTGACCGGCGAGTAGTAGGCGCCTGCCGCCGGGGCCGGCTCGACGACGGTCGGTGCCGCCCCTTCGAGGACGGAGCGGCAGGTGCCCGGCGCCCAGGAGAGCACGGGTTCGATTTTGCCGTAGGTGACGTCGCGGACGGAGTCCCCGTCTTCGAGCTTGCTGTAGGTAGTGATAGTCAGCTCCGCCGCCCGCGCTACACCGATCTTGTGCATGCCCAGCTCGACGCGTCGCGCCGTGATGAGGGCGGCGAGTCGGAGGCGGGCGGCTTTGTCTGGTCGGGTGGCCATGGAACACATCATGGCAGGAGCTCGCAGGAACAGCCAGGAACAGCTAGCGCGTGACCTGATTCCTCTGCCGCGTGACGCAAACCTCCGCACCGACGACGCCCGGGGCACAGAAGGTCCTACAAGTTACTGCTACGTATTACTAGAAACTACTAGCAGAAGAGTCTAGGTTCTGTGCATGGAAAGACCCCCAGCCACCTTCGAGGTGAACGGGGCGGCACTCCGCAGGACCCGCATGCACCACGGCATCGGCATCCACGAACTCGCCGATTCAGCAGGCATCAGCCGCAGCTACCTCCAGCGACTCGAGACCGGCACACGCCGACGCATGAGACCGGGCACCTACGCCGCACTCCGCACAGCCCTGAACGTCGACGACGACCGGCTTCTCAACGAAGAGCCCACAGAGAAGAGGTGACATGCCCACCCCGGAGGATCAGATACAGCCGAGCGAGACCACCATGGAACGCGACGGCTTCATGCGCCCCCGCGACGCAGCCCGCGACATCGGCTGCGGGGAACGCTGGCTCCGCGACGGTGCCAACCACTTCGGCTTCCCGCACACCCGCATGGGCAAGGCCTTGTGGTTCAGCCCGGACGACCGGCTCCAGATCCGCGACATGTGCCACGTCCCCGCCCAGCCCGGCAAGGCGCGCCGCCGCAGGAACAGCGGCAAGAAGACCGCCCCGGCGGCCATGAGGAACCTCTCCGCCGCCTAGCGGCTATGCGGCCCCAACCGCCGGTGACCTGGAAGAAACCGGCAGCCGGGGCCTCGATCCACCACCAAACCCTCAAGAAACGGAGTGGACCGTGTCCACATTCTCCCAGAACCCCGAACCGCTCGACTTCGATCGCATCACCCGCGACGTCCCCATGGCGAGCGCCTGGCAGACGACGTTCGACGAGGCGGAGGAGATGCTCCGCGCGACCCGGCCTGAGGGTTTCGACGTCGAGAAGATCGGCCGCGTCGCCTTCGACCGCCTGCCGGAGCACGAGCGCGACGGCGCGCTCGACGTCCTCTTCTACACGTACTGGGCTGCTCTGCGGTCCGACCGCGAAACCGCAATCCGCGCGCCGAAGCGGCCACGCGCAGAAGACAGTTACCTGCCCGCCATGCCGTGGGCCAAGTTGATGGATCCCGAGGATCTGCACGACTTCCTCGGCGACCTCGCCGAGGCGGCGATGAGGTACTTCCGGCCGGTGGCTACTGATGCCGGGATCCTGCAGGAGATCGAGAAGGCGTGCATGACGTGGCGTCTGATCGCCGAGGCCCAGCACGCACACAACACCGCTGCAGGCCCGCACAGCAATGAGGCGGGTGACCGGTGATGGCGACCGCGACCCCGAACCAGCCCGCTGCTGTCGACGAGCTCCGTACCGCGCTGCTCTTCGACGAGCTCCAGCAGGCGCAGCCGCTCGACGGCCCGCACGCCGAGCAGCGGCATTTCCTTGACGCGGACCCCGACACGGTGGTGCCGCTCCCCGGAATCCCTCGCCCCAAGAACGTGAACCACGACCACGACAGGAAGCCAGGGGGCACCCGATGACCGCCCGCGACGCATACGTCCAGGGCCTGCGTGATCTCGCCGACTGGATCGACGCCCACCCGGACGCGCCGGTACCGAGCTACGACCGGCTGCTCGTTCCGCTGCACACCAATGCCGCGGTCTGCGAAGCGGCCAGTGTGTTGGGAGTGGCCGAGGTGTACGACACCGAGGGCAATGCTTCCTTCGATCTGCCGTTCGGTCCGATCGAGTACCGCTTCTACGGCTACGTCGACTTCGAGGAGCACTGCGCCATTCACGACGAGCGCAGTGCCCACAGGTGGGCGGACGTGAACGGCATGACCATTCGGCCCGCCGACGAGTCCCCGGAGAGCGGGGTGGCGTCGTGAGCATCATCGACGACCTGACCGCTGCGTCCCAGGTGCGGAATCTGCGGGAGGAGGATCGGGCTCAGCTCACCGCAGTGTGCGGGGAATTCTACGAGATTGACGGCACGGTCTTCGATCTGGGCCGTGTGTTCGTGGATGTGACGGGCGGCCGCTGGCAGTGGACCGGGTGCCGTGATGGCCGGGGCGTTCCGCTGATGGACTTCCTGAAGCACCCGAGCGACCCGGGCATGAGCGCCGCGGAGCGCCAGCCAGTGCCGTTGGACGAGGTGCAGCGGTGGCACGGTCCGCTGTTGCCCGAACGCGCCCAGCTGACGGCCGCTGACTACCGGCGGGCTCTTCTTGCCGCGCCGACACCGCGGGAAGTGTTCGGGGGTGCGGCATGAACGGCATCGACGATCTCGACGCCGAGGACTACCTGAACGGTCTGCTGTCCCGGGGGGAGTTCCGGACGGCCGCGAACTTCCTGATGCAGCTGGCCGCTCTGCGGGCCGCGGCGATGCCGGTGCACGCGGTGAACTGCCGTTGCCCGCACTGTAAGCGCCGCCGTCTGGACGCGGAGATCCGGGCCCGGCGCGAATACGCCCGCAACCTGGCGGCGGCCGCATGATCCCGCCGGTCGCAGTCGACACGGTCGTGCTGACGCTCCTGCTGCGGCGGATCGCCGATCTGGAGGACCAGGTCGCCGCAGCACGGGCCGCCTGCGAACAAGAACAGGACGACCATCAGGCGTACCGGCGCAAGCATCCCGAACGGGAGCTGCGATGACGCCCGCCGAGTTCCGGGCCGCGTTCGTCCGCGGCCTCCTCGCCCCGCTCGATCCGCGAACCCTGCTCGATCCACACCACACCGGGGGAACAGTGAACTCCCAAGCCCTGAGGGAATCCCGCCTCGACAACGACCGCCGCAACCGGCTCCTCTGTGTGATCCGTGCGGAGGGCGGGGAATGGACCGCCGGCCGGGCGTGGGAGCTGTACCGGGAACGCGGCTGGGCGTCCTGCCGCACGACGGCCCGTAAGGATCTCCAGTTCCTCGCCCGCCGCGGACATCTGGTCGAGAGCGGGCCGGAGAACGGGCGGCTCTACACCCTCAAGTACGCCGGGGGTGCCCGATGATCCGCCGCACAGAGCTGGACGCCGCCGAGCGGTTCCGGAGCGACACATCCCGGCATCAGATGACCGTCCTCCACAACGACGGCCTCTACCGGCACCTGCGGTTCATGGCCCCGAAGTCTTCGGCGTACTGGTTCGACCTGGTCACCTGGCCGGGCAGCCTCGCGATCCGCGGGGACGTGGACGGCTACATGTTCACCCGCCTGCCTGACATGTTCGAGTTCTTCCGGGGCGACGGGACCAACCCGCACTACTGGTCGGAGAAGACGGAGGGCGGCAGGAGCTCCTGCACGTCGTACTCCGAGAGCCTGTTCAGGCAGCTCGTCGTCGAGCACTTCGTGGAATCGGTCAGGGACGGTGACGCGCCCCGGGGCCTGGGCAAGGCGGTGCGCGAGGGAATCCTCGACAGCGGGCAGATCCACTACGAAGACGGTGCACGGGCCAAGCTCGACGCCTTCGAGTACAAGGGCTACGTCTTCCCAGACACCTGGGACTGGGACTTCCACGACTACAACTGGTCGTTCCTGTGGTCCTGCCACGCGATCGTGTGGGGCATCGGCCAGTACGACGTCGGGCAGGCGGACGCCGCTGTGACGGCCGCTCCCGCTGGGGGTGCCCGATGATCTGGTACGTCATCGTCGGTGTCCTGTGGGTGATCGCGCTGCTGGTCACGGTCCGGCCGCATCTCCTGGACGGTGCCCGTGAGTTCTTCGGCCGGAGTGACCGGGGGCGGTGCCCCGTCTGCAGCCGGACGTTCGAGGACTGCCGGTGCAGCTATCACGACCCGGACACGTGCGGCAAGTGTGTCCCGCTGGCCCGCCAGCTGCAGCATCCGCCCTACGGCGGGGTCCGGCCCGTCATCCCACGGCAGGGGCGTGTGTCATGAGCCCTGCCTGGTACGGGTGGCTGATCCTCGGCCTCGTCACCACCGTCGTCGCGCTCACCGTGAACTGGCCGGCCCGCCCCGCCGCATCTGAGCAGGACGAATGCCCTGACACCCTGCCGTCGCCCAGGAGGCCGGAATGAACCTCAACCTGTTCGCGGGCCGTGGCAGGCACCGGGCGGTCGACGAGCTGAACCGTCTACGTGAGGAGAACCTCGCGCTCCTGACCCGGCAGGCCGCAGCCGACGACTTCTTCGCGCTCCTGGCCGCCGACCGCAACGAAGTCCATCGCCTCTGGCAGCTGGCCGAGCACAAAGCATCCGACGCCGGCATCGTCGCGAGCTGCCTGAGCGGCAAGCTGGACGCGCTGGAGAGCGAGCTCCTCGTGACCAGGGCCGCTCTCGCCAACGCCACCAAGGTCACCGTGGGCTGCGGGGAACGCGACATCGAAGCAGGCGACGAGGCCACCCAGCCCGTCCCCACCGGGACCTTCTGGGCTGACCCCGCCCGCTGGAGGGCCCTCTCCGGCCCGACCGTCGTCGTGCCCCTCGCCCACTCTCCGCAGGCCACCGGGGACGCGGACACCACACAGAAAATCCCTCTCGGCCAGCTGCCCGTCCGCGCCCGCATCTGACCCGCTGACTGCCCGCCGACCGCAGAGACACCGGCTCCGGCGGCGGGCCCCACCACCACACAGCCGTCCGCACACCCCCGCACCGCGGGCGGCCTCCCTCAGCACACCCTGAAGGGAACAACGTGAGCACCAACAGCCCCACCATCCCCGTCGAAACGGCCCGCCACGTGCTCTGGCACTTCGGCCAGGACGGCGGATCGCAGCCCGGCATCTTCACCCAGCACCTCATGCACACCATCGCCACCGCCGACGTGGTCAACACCGCCAAACTCGCCGACGCCTACCCCGACTACACGGCGGCCATCGTCGCCGCCAAGCTCGACCCCGACGGCATCACCCACCTTCAGAAGATCGCCGCAGGACTCCGCTGCACCCGCTGTGGCGACACCGACGGCCCCTTCGACGGCACCGGCGCCAGCCTGCGCTGCGAGGGCTGCATCGGCGATGCGCAGTGACCGCGCCCCCTGAAGCGCCTCCAGAGGTAGTGCCGGGCATCTACGACATCCCGGCCGATCTCTACCACGAGGACCCCGTTCCCGGCGGGAGCCTCTCCTCCACCGGCGCCCGCAAACTGCTGCCGCCCTCATGCCCGGCACTGTTCCACTACGAGCTCAGCCAGCCGTCCGTCCCCAAACCCCACTTCGAGGTCGGCACCGCCGCACACCAGCTCGTTCTCGGCGACGGGCCCGAGCTGGTCCTCGTCGACTACCCGGACTGGCGCACCAATGCCGCCAAGGAAGAAGCGGCCGCGGCCAGGGCCATCGGTGCCATCCCGCTCAAGCGGCCCGACTTCGAGAAGGTCCACGCGATGGCTGACGCCCTCCGCGAACACCCGGAGGCGGCGGACCTGCTGGCCCCAGGCAGCGGTGCGGCGGAGCAGTCCCTGTTCTGGCAGGACCAGACCACCGGCATCTGGCGGCGGGCCCGGGTCGACTGGCTGCGCCGGGACAAGCTCATCGACTACAAGTCCACGGCCGCCGCCGACCTGGACTCCATCCAGAAGTCCGTCCACGCCTACGGCTACCACATGCAGGCTGCCTGGTACCTCGACGGTGCCCGCGAGCTCGGGCTCGTGCCGACCGGCAGCGAGTTCGTCTTCATCTTCCAGGAGAAGACCGAGCCCTACCTGGTCACCGTCGCAACCCTCGACCCGGTCGCCCTCCGCTTCGGCCACGACCGCAACCGGGAGGCCATCGACATCTACGCCTATTGCCGCGCCACCGGCCACTGGCCCGCCTACAGCGACCGCCCCACCACCATCTCCCTCCCGTCGTGGGCGGAGCGCCAGTACCTCGAGGAGATCTCATGACCGACAGCACCCGACGCCTTCCCTCCCCCAGCCGAGTCGGCTACCAGCAGCAGACCGATGAATACGACGACAGCCCGTTCACGTTCAGGCCCGCCACCCGGGAGCGCGTCAAGGCCCGCATCTCCATCCAGGGAGTCGCCGGCTCCGGCAAGACATGGACCGCCCTGTCCGTCGCCCACGGCCTGAGCAGGGGCGAGCGGTTCGCCGTCATCGACACCGAACGCGAGTCGGCATCCCTGTACCTGGGTGTCAACGGGATCGTCTTCGACTCCCTGTCGATGCACCGGTACGACCCGCGCGACCTCGTCAAAGCGCTCGCCTCGGCGGCACACGCCGGGTACGGCACCGTCGTCGTCGACTCCCTGAGCCACTTCTGGAAGGGCACCGACGGCACCCTCGACCAGGTCGAGAAGGCCAAGTCGAAGTACGGCGGGAACTCCTTCGCGGGCTGGAAGGACGGCACGCCGATGCAGAACGACATGATCGACGCCCTCCTCTCCTACCCCGGCCACATCGTCGTCACGATGCGCTCCCACACCGAGTGGGTTCTGCAGGAGAACAGCCGCGGCAAGAAGGAACCCGTCGCCGTCGGCATGCGCGCCGAGCAGCGAAAGGGCGTCGAGTACGAGTTCGGGGTTGTCGCCGAGATGGACATCGACAACCGGATGCGGTTCCTCAAGTCCCGCTGCCCGGCCCTGCACAAGCAGGTCCTCGAGCAGCCCGACGGGGCCCGCGACATCGCCAAGCCGCTGCTGGACTGGCTGGACGACGGCGCTGAGCCCGTCGACACGGCGACCTACATCGACGACGTCAAGTCGGACGAGGCGACCGCTGAGGGGCTGCTCGCCCTGTACCGCGAGGTCGAGTCCCGCGGCCTGCTCGCCACTCCGCTGATGCACCCGGACACCGGCAAGCCGACCAGCCTCGGCGCCTACATCCGCGAACGCGGCATCGCCCTGAAGAACGCCGTCCAGTAGCCCGCCAGGCCGCCCCGCGGCAATCGGGGCGGCCCACCCCACCAGCACAGCACACAAGACGGGAGACCGCGATGACCGACCAGCCCATTGAGGCCCGTTGCGATCACTGCAAGCAGCTTCGAACCCTGTTCCTCTATCAGCCCGACTGCGGCCTGCACCTGGGCGATGCGGCATTCACCTGCCCCTGGTGCTCGATCAAAGGGCAGCCCCTGCTGTGCACCTCTTGCTGGTCCGCCCACAAGGAACGTGAAGATCTGCGCCGCCAACCGGGCCTCGCCGAACGCCAGGCCGCACAGGCGGAAAGCAGTTCCCGATGACGACCCCTGCCACGGGAGCGCGCTGCGAGCGCTGTGGGCAGATACGCCCGCTCTTCCCCTGCAAGCCCCTCCACGACTGCGCCGACCTCGTTGGCCCCGTGAGCCTCGTCGCAGCAGCGAGGTACATCGAGTGGATCGCGGAAACGGGCGACCGCTGGTGCGAAGCCCGGCTCTACTCCCGTCCCCCTTTGCTCTGCGTCCCCTGCCATGACCGCGAGGCCGCTGACGAGGCCGAGTTCATCAAGGAGAACAAGCTGTGACCCCTCGACTCACGCCGGCCGAGCGACTCGCCGCCACCAGCAAAAACACAACCCTCGCCCAGATCGTGACGCGCTCCACCTGGGACCAGCACGTCGTCGAACACGCCGTCTTCGAGTTCGGACTCGCCCGCGACGAATGGTCCTGCAACGACCTGCGCGACCAACTTCCCGAGCAGGGGCACGGCTTCCTCGGCGCAGCCATCAACGCCCTGCGCGCCTCCGGAGTCATCGAGCACACCGGGCAGATGACCTTCTCCACCAGCCCCGCCACCCACGGCCATCGGATCAGTGTCTGGCGGCTGTCCGTCAAGGGCCTGCTCATCGCCCAGGCCCGCCGCGCACAGACCACCGGGCGCGCCGCATGAAAGCGCTTCTCGCTGACCAGTGCACACCGATCGACCTCACCGGAGAGGCCACCCGATGAACAGCAGCGCTGCGGTCTGGATGTCCGTGCTCTTCATCAGCGGCATGGCAGCCGTCGTCACCGGCGAAGCTATCGGCCGCCACCACAGGCGCCGCCGCATCCAGACCGTCCTCAACGCACGGGCCACCGCACCGGAATGGCCGGAATGGCCTGAGAAGAACTTCCTCCTCGGCGCCGAACCTCTCGACGACCACGCCATCGCCGACCATGCCGCCCTCGGCATCCACGACCTCACCGAATACCTGCACAAGGAGGCAGGACAGTGACCACTGCAAAGCGCCTGCCTGCGCACGGCACCCAGTACCGATACAAGGGCGCCAAGGACGGCTCATGGCCCGGCTGCCACTGCCCACTCTGCGTTCGGGCCCACACTCGGGCCTGCACGATGCGCAAGCTGGCCCATCTCGCAGGCAAACCCCCGCTCTACGGCACCGCACCCCTGGCCGAGCACATTCACGGCCTTCGCACCACCGGAATGAGCTTCGACCTGATCGCCCGTAAAGCCGACGTCTCCTCCAGCACCATCCTGTACATCGCCAAGGGGCGCACCAAGGGATGCCAGCGCGAGAAAGCGCAGCGCATCCTCTCGGTCAGGCCACGCGACTACGACGACCGTGCAGACCGGCCCAGCCTGGGATGCCGACGCCGTATCCAGGCCCTCTACCGCGCTGGCCACGGCCCGGTACTGATCGGCTCGATGGCAGGCCTCGACGCGTCCACCATCAGCGGTCTCGCCAACGCCCACCACCCCACCGTAAGCGGACGCACAGCCCGGGCAGTGGAAGCGGCGTACCGCGTGCTGCTGCCCACCGCCGGGACCCACAGCAAGGCCCGCGCCCAGGCGCTCAAACGGGGATGGGCACCAGCGGGCGCCTGGGCCGACATCGACGACCCCGAATGCACTCCCGACCCCGGCGCAGAAGAGGAGCCACGCAACAAATGGCAGGTCGCCGAGGACCGCCGTACCGAGATCACCCATCTGGCTTCCTTCGGTGTCCCTGAGCACGAGATCGCCGACCGGCTTGGCATGGGCCACGCCTACGTCCACGACCTCCTCCGGAAACTGCGCAAGCAGCAAGGGCTAGCGGCATGAGCGCCCCCGCCTGGGAGACCACAGCCCTCTGCCGACACCGAGACCCAGCCCTCTTCACCCCCGACCTCGCCGCCAAACACCACGTCGCCCGCGCCAAAGCCATCTGTACCGCCTGCCCGGTACGACCCCAGTGCCTCAACGCCGCACTCGCCGAAGAACGCGGCCTCGACCACCACTTCCGCGCCACCATCCGCGGCGGACTCACACCCCGCGAACGCACCCAACTCGACCGCAAAAACAGCCAGAAGGAAGCAGCGTGATGTACCGCAACGACAACGACAGTTTGACCCTCATGGACTGGTTCTGCGCGGACACCGAGACCGAGATCCTCACCGCCAGTGGATGGCGCCGCTACAACCAGGTTGCGGTAGGGGACCTGGTCGCCAGTCTCGGCACGGGCGACGGGGTGGCACGCTGGGTGCCGGTCCAGAAGATGAACGTCTTCGACCTGACCGACGAGAAGATGCTGAAGGTCGAGGGCAAGGCCCTCTCGGCTCTGGTGACCGTCGGCCATCGCTGGCCCGTTCAGCAGCGCATCAACACGCCGACCGGGCGTCGACTCGACTGGCAGATCCGAACCTCCGACCAGCTCACCCTGGACTCGTCGGTCGTCCGCAGCGCGCCCTTCGAGCACCCGGAACACCGCAGCCACGACGACGCTGTCGTCGAGCTGGTCGGATGGGCCTGGACCGAGGGGAGCTACCGGTCGAACGGCGGGATCCACCTATCGCAGTCGCCGTCGGTGAACCCCGGGAAGTGCAAGCGGATCGAGCAGCTGCTGACCGTGCTGTACGGGCCGCCCATGGGCCGTGCCGGCCGCCGGGCCGGTCGACCGGCCTGGAACGTCGCGGAATACGCAGGGACCCGCTACTGGCGCCTCAACGTCGCCGCCGCGGCCCCCGTCCTCGCTGGTGCCCCGGAGCATGTCCTGGACCCGGCCTGGCTGCTCACCCTCACGGCCGACCAGCTCGACCTGCTGGTGGAGACGTCAATGATCGCCGACGGAACGACCCGTGTACGCGACGGCGCCCGGGACTCGTCCCTTTCACAGAACCGGCAGGATCGGGCCGAAGGGTTCCAGTTCGCTGCCATTCTCTCCGGGCGGGCGACTTCGATCCACCGCTGGGAGATGCAGCACAAGGGCGCGGCTTACCCGATGTGGCGGGTGTCGCTCCTGGAGCGGGTCACCGCCAAGCCGCTGCGCCAGGCGGTCGCCGAGTGGACCACCTACACCGGCATCGTGTGGTGTCCCACCGTCGAGCACGGCACGTGGCTATGCCGTCGCAATGGCCTGGTGCACTGGACCGGGAATTGTGGTGCGGGCGGCTCTTCTCAAGGCGCCCACGCTGTTCCCGGAGTCCAGGTGGCCAGGGCCGCGAACCACTGGTCCCGCGCCATCGAGTCCCACGCCGCGAACTTCCCCGAGACGGACCACTACCGCGGCGACATCCGCGAAGCCCCCGTCGACCGGTGGCCCGTCACTGACATCTTCTGGGCCAGTCCCGAATGCCCCCAGTGGTCCAACGCCCGCGGCAAGAAACGCGACTTCGACACCAGCCTCCAGCCCGACTTGTTCGGCGAGGTGGTGCCGTCCGAGGAGGTCGAGCGGTCCCGCGCCCTCATGGAGGAAGTCCCCATGTACCTCCGAGGCGTCATCGACCGCGGAGGGCTCGTCAAGGCGGGCGTCGTCGAGAACGTCGTCGACGTCCGGGCCTGGGATCAGTGGGACCGCTGGCTCGGCGAGATCAAAAAGCTCGGCTACAAGACCCGCGTCATCGCCCTCAACAGCATGCACGCCGACCCGCGCACCGTGCACAAGGCCCCCCAGTCTCGGGACCGCCTGTACGTCGCCTATTGGCACAGCAGCCTTGGCCGGACCCCGGACTGGGACAAGTGGCTCCGCCCGCGCGCCTGGTGCCACGGCTGCGAGCAGTGGGTGCAGGCCGTCCAGCGGTTCAAGCAGCCTGGCCGCGGCATGGGCCGCTACAAGCAGCAGTATGTCTACCGCTGCCCCAACACCAGCTGCCGCAACCAGGTCGTCGAACCGGAGACGCTTCCGGCCGCCGTCGCCATCGACTGGACCATCTCCGGGCAGCGCATCGGCGACCGGACCAAGCCGCTCGCCGACAAGACCCTCGCCCGGATCCAGGCAGGGCTGAAGAAGTTCGCGCAGCCCCTCGTAGTCCCGGCCGGCGGAACCTGGCGGAACGACGCCACCCCGGTCGCCGAGGCCATTCCGACGAGGACGACGCGGGAGAACGACGGGCTCGCCATCCCGCCGCTGCTGATCCCCGTTGAGGGGCGGAACGGCAAGGAGCCGAACAGCGCCAACCTGCCGTTGCGCACCCAGACCGCCCGCAATGAGACCGGCCTGGCATGGCTGCCATTCATCGCCGAACTCCGTGGGGGTGGCAGCGTCGCCCGGTCGGCCACCGAATCCCTCGCCACCGTTACCGCTTCCGGTAACCACCACGGACTCGTCACCCCGGACCTCCCGGCTTTCGTGATGCGAAACAACGGCAGCAAAGGTGACGGCGGCGAGCACTGCACCAGCGCGGCCGACCCGATGCGGACCCTCACCACAGTGGGCCACCAGTCCCTCGTCAGCTGGGAGTCCCTGCTGGTGCCGTACTACGGCAACGGCACCGCGCGCACCGTCCGCGAACCGGTGGGCACCCTGTCCACTCGCGACCGGTACGCGCTCGTGCACGGCGACGTCGACGTCGACCTGAACGACGTCCGGTTCCGGATGCTCGAGCCCCACGAGATCGGCCGTGCCATGAGCTTCGCCGACCAGTACATCGTCCTCGGTTCCAAGCGGGAACGCGTCCGCCAGTACGGCAACGCCGTCACCCCGAACGCGGCCGAGGTCATCCTCTGCGCTCTCGTCGAAGCCATCACCGGCGAGGAGCTGGAACGGCACACCACCCCCACGCTGGCAGCAGCCGCCTGACCTGGCCCGTCCCGCCAACTGGACTCCGGCACTGACCACACCCGAACCATCCGCACCGTGGGAAAGAAGACGCTCGTGGGAATCCGCTTGTTCGTCGAGGTTCTGGACTATGCGCCAGACACGCTGACCTGGCGCGAGCGGCATGCCCTGAGCGTCCTCGCTGAGAACGCCAACGATGCCACCCGAGAGTGCTGGCCAGGCATCGAAGACGACCCGATCATCGCGCACCGGATGCGCCTTCCTGGCCGTTCGAGCCGGTACGAGGTCGTGAGGGCGCTGCGGGAGAAGAAGGCTCTCGAGAGTGTCACTACCGGCCGCAGGGGGCACCGAGCGGTCTACCGCTTCCCCGTCATGGGCCCCGCAAAGGGTCCGGGAACCACGGACCCATTGGCTGAGAAAGGGTCCGGAGAACCTGGACACAGCGTCCGGGAACTACGGACCCAATCCGAGTCAAAGGGTCCGTCGTTCCCGGACCCTAACGACGAGAAAGGGTCCGGGAACGACCCCGTTAGGGTCCGGGAACCACATGGAAAGGGTCCGGGTTTCCCGGACCCCTACTCCTCATACCCCTCAACCCCCTCAAGAGATAAAGACTCTTCTTCGCGTCCGAATACTGAGACGCCTGGAGATGGCGCCCAACAGAACGATCACCACCTCGACGCCTTCGGCGCCTTCTGGATCGTCTACCCCAAGAAGCGGGCCCGCGAGGAGGCCAAGAAGGCATGGATCGCCGCCATCGAACGAGGCGCTGACCCCCAGCACATCGTCGACGCCGCCACCGCCTACGCCCGCGAACGGGCCGACGAGGACGCGAAGTACACCAAACACCCCGCCACATGGCTGAACAAGGGCTGCTACGACGACGAGCCCGACCCGCAGCCCTCCCGGCCCCAGCTGCGCGCCGTGTCCGGCGACGGCTACCAGCCGTGGATGAACCCCACCGACCAGTCCGGCTACTTCGGAGACCTCTGATGAAGATCCATCCGCCGATCGATCCCGACCGCCACGGACTCCACGACCTCCTAACCCGCCGCGGCCTCACCGCCGGCTGGCTCAACACCGACGACGGCGACCCCTACGGCACCCGCAACATCACCCGCCACGCCCTCGGTGACGCCATCCGGGCCGTGCCCCGCCACTACCGTTCCGCCGTACCGGAGCACCAGCTCGTCGGCGCCTGGGCCGACACTCTCGCCGAGGCTGCCCGGACCGAGCACGTTCAGGCCGGTACTGCCATGCCCTCAGTGCAGCACGGCCGGTCGCTGCTGCTGCTCGGCATCACCGGCGTCGGCAAGACCTACGAGGCCTACGGTGCCATCCGTCACCTCGCCGCCTCCGGTGTCCGCGCCTCCTGGACCGTGACGACCGCCGCCGACCTGTACGCGGCGCTCCGCCCCCGGGCCGGTATCGACGCGGAGGCCGAGTTCGCCCACTACCGGGATGCCCGCCTTCTGCTCGTCGACGACCTCGGCGCGGCCAAGTCCAGCGAGTTCACCGAGGAGATCAACTTCCGGCTGGTCAACCACCGCTACGAGCACGAACGCCCCACCCTGTTCACCTCGAACGTCCTGCCCGCCGAGCTCTCTGCACGCGTCGGCGACCGGGTCGCCTCCCGGCTCGCGGAGATGTGCGACCGCGTCGTCCTCACCGGATCCGACCGGCGCAGGGAGACCCAGTCATGACCGACCTGTGGGAGGCATCGGCCGAAGGCGCCTCCTCCGCGGGGCACCTGCCGATGATGCCCAGCGACCTCGACGCCGAGCGCATCCTGGCCGCCTCCGTCATGGCCCGCCCGGAGCTCACCGACGAACTCGCCGAGGCCTTCGACCCCGCGGACTTCTCCGAGGCCCGCTACGCCTGGGTATGGCACGCCGTCGTCGAGATCCGCATCACCCTCACCTCGGGAGAGATCCCCTGGGTGGCCGTCGACCGGCAACTGCGGAAGTGGCGGTCCGAGGGCTACCTGCCGGTCGTGCCGCTCACCCAGACCGAGCTCGCCCTGCTGTACCACGACGCCGTGCCCGGATCCGCCGGATGGTTCGCCGACAGGATCGCCACCGCAGCGGCCGCAGCCCGGCTCGTCGCCCTCGGCCACCGCGCCCAGCAGGCTGGCAACTCTCCGGCCTTCGACCCCGAAGCCGACCTCGCAGCCGTCCAGAGCGACCTTGACAGCGTCCTGCGCGGTGCCAGCACCAGCACACCCGGACTCATCGGCAACCTCATCCCCGACGCCATCGACCGCGCCCAGACCCCTCCGACCACCACCGACCGCGTTCCCACCGGCCTCATCGACCTGGACGCGCTCACCGGCGGCGGCTTCGCACCCGGTCGGCTCATCATCGTCGGCGCACGCCCCGGGGTTGGCAAAACCACGCTCGGCACCGGCTTCGCCCGTGCCGCGGCCATCACCAACCGGCTTCCCGTGCTGTTCACGTCGCTGGAGATGAGCCGCGACGAGATCACCAACGGGATCCTGTCCGCCGAAGCCAAGATCCCTCTGCATCACATCGTCAACGGCCAGGCCGACGACACCCAACTGGGCCGCCTCGCCCAGATCGGCATCGGCATCAGCCCCGCCCCGCTGTTCATCGACGACGCCACCAGCGTGTCCCTGGCCAGCCTTCGCGGCCAGGTCCGCCACCTCGTCCGCACCGCCGGGCTCCGCATGCTCGTCGTGGACTACCTCCAGCTCATGCAGGCACCCCGGGCCGAGAACCGGCAGGTCGCCGTTGCCGCCCTCTCCCGCGGGCTGAAGCTCATGGCGAAGGAGTTCGGGATCGTCGTGGTGGTCCTGTGCCAGCTCAACCGTGCATCCGAGCAGCGCTCCGACAAGCGGCCCACGATCGCCGACCTGCGGGAGTCGGGGGCGATCGAGCAGGACGCCGACATGGTGATCCTTTTGCACCGCCCGGACATGCACGACCCGGAGTCACCCCGCGCCGGCGAAGCTGACGTGATCGTCGACAAGCACCGGGGAGGGCCCCGGGCCACGATCACTGCCGGGTGGCAGGGGCACTACGCGCGCCTGGTCGACATGGCGGTGATGTGACATGACCGACTCCTGCCCGGCCTGCCTCCTCCGTCGGATACCGCCAGACGCTGAACGGCGTCGCGGCCAGATGATCGTCCACGGCTACCGCTGCCCCGCTTGCGGCCACCAGTGGGCCACCGCCCGGCACTTGCCCGCCTACGCCCCGATCCGAAGGAGCGCCGCCTGATGGCCGCACGGTGCGGCCTGTGCGGCCGCCTGCTGGCCGATCCGGCGTCGCGGGCTCGTGGGCTTGGTCCGGTCTGCTTCAGGCGCTCACGCGGCCGTACAGGCCATCGGGTCTCCCCGCTGCCGGTCCTCGCGGCTGTCCCGGAGACGGCCGGACAAGAGCAACTCCCGCTGGTGCCGGAGCAGCCCGGCCTCTGGCCCGCGTGACTACCGATCTACCGATCTTCCTGTCGAATCGTCCAGTCCTGGAGAACCCCATGCCCCGCAAACCCGTCGTCCGTATCACCGGTGCCCTTGCCCGGACTGCGACCCGGCACCGTATGCCGCTCACCGCAGCACAGATCCGTGTCCTCGCCGGAGCCACCGCGGACGAGCTGTCGAAGCCCCGCCCCGGCGCCGGGGCTGATGGGCGTGTGCTGCCCGGCGCTTTCCTGACCGCCGACCAGCTCGAGGTCCTGAAGCTGGCGGCGAACGGATCGTGCACCGAGCAGATCGCCTCCGCCACCGGCCGGACCGTGCACACGGTCAAGTCCCAGGTGCGGCTGATCCTTCAGCGCCTGGGGGCGGTGGACCGGACCCAGGCCGTGGCGGTGGCGATGGCCCGCGGACTCCTGGACCCTGCGGACATCCGTCTGCCGGAGGGGATGCCGCGCCGGAAGTCGGGCCGCAAGCCGCGGCAGGACCGGAGGACCGCGTGATGGCCGCCCCGCCGTGCTCGTGGTCGGAGCCGTGCCTGTGGGACGACGAGCCGGAGCTGGAGCACGGGCGGCCTGTCGGGGTCGTGCCGACCGGGGAGTGGCTGTGAGGGGCGGGCCAGCGACGGTGGATCAGCTGTTGAACCTCGCGGACCGCGCAGAAGCTCCACACGGCCTCACAGCGGCCGAAGCGGGCCGCCTGCGGGCCGGACTCCGGAATCTGGCCGCGAGGCCCGCAGAGGGGCACTCATGGCCTTTGAAGACGGCAAGGCGCCCCGCATCTGATGCAGTCCGGCTGCGGCGGGCGCTCGCGCGGCTCCACCGGCCCGTGATCCGCGGCGGGGCCGAGGCCTGCGCCGAGTGCTCCGGCTGGGACGGACACCGCTGCCGCGGACTCCTCACCCCCTGGCCCTGCCCCACGGCGGAGGCCGCCCGACTCGATCTCGTCCGCCGCACCACCACCCACACCCTCGAGGAGATCCAGCCGTGACCGACCACGACAGCGCCGCCCTCCGCACCCTGCTGGCCCGCCTGATCACCGACGGCGCCCACCACGCCCGTTGCGCCGGACTCTCCCGCATCGACGAGGGCCGCATCGTCCACAGCGGGTTCGCCGCCGGCTTCCATCTCGCCGCCATGTACGCCGCGGACATCCTCGCCACCGGCAGCCTCCACGGCCGCAGCTGCCACCCCGTTGAACCCGCCGACGAAACAGCGGCCCAGCACGTCCTCGACCACCTGCCCGACAATCCGGCCGACCGGGCTCGCGCTGTCCAGAACGCCATCTACGACCCGCGGGCCGCGAGTTGAGCGCCAGACGCGACGGCGCACCGCTTTGCCTCTGTGGCCACCGGCATGACCAGCACAACAGCCCGACAGCCCTCGGCGGGGTCCAGTGCCGGGCCTGCCCCGTCGACGACGCACGGTCCTGGCGCCACCTGTACACGCCCGACGATCACCCCGTAGCAGCCGGCACCGGCTGCTACGGGCCCCACTGCGCCGCCACCGACACCCTCGACCATATCCGCGCCCTGACCGCCGAACTCGCCGAACAAGGCGGCGGATGCCTCTGGCAGTGCGGCGCGACCCAGATCGCCGACCGCATCCTCGCCGCCCTCAACACGACACCACCGGAGGACACATGACCACCCGCGACGTACCCGACCCGGACAGCCCGGACACTCCTGCACCCCACTGTCCGGGCAGCCGGACGGGCCCGGACCCTCTCCGCCAGCGGTACATCGCCGCTCTCCAGGCCGCCGCCTTCCCGTGCGACGGTGACTGCGGCCTCGACGAGCGTGCCTGCTACGACGCCCACCCGGTCACCTGGGCCGGCACCGTCGGCCAGGAGACCCACGTCGAGGGGGCCGCTTCGGCCATTGTGGACGTGCTCCTGGCCGTCCAGGACGGCGAGATGGCGGCCGGCCGCCACGTGTACCTGTCGACCGGCTGTCTCCACGGCGATCACGGTTACTGCAAGTCCAATACCGGCAGCAACGGGGCCAAGATCCCGGCTGTCTGTAAGTTCTGCGGAACTTTTTGCACCTGCGAATGCCATCAGGAGGGTGACCATGCCTGAACCAGCCGACCCGATCACCGGCCTCGCCGAACACGCCGCGCAACTGCACGAGATGTTCCTCGCCTTCCAGCACGCAGGCTTCACCGAAAACCAGGCCCTCGAGCTGGTCATCGCCCTCGCCATTCACGGGAACAGTGACGGATGAGCCGCTTTCTCGGCGCGGCACGGACCGGGACAAACCCGTCCAACACAGTCGGCACCACGCGCAACCCGTCCACCGCCCCGCCAAACAGGAAGCCTGCGGGTGCGGCCCGCGCCGACGGGACAGGTTAGGCGTCGGTCTGGGACCACGGGCCGGCGGGCGGGCGCTCGGGGAGTTTGGCGCCGGGGCGGCGCATGTACCAGTCCATGAACTGGCGCAGGACGCGGGCCCGGGCGCCACGGCCTTCCGGGTGGATGGTCTTGGTGGCCGCCTCGAAGGGGAGCCACTGGCTATCGGGCACGCGGAACTGCCTCGGCTTGTCGTAGTCGGTCTCAGTCTCGTTGCCCATGCGGGCACCGTACCGATTTGTAGCTACGGATGCAAGATTGATTGGCGCTATTCGTAGCTACAAAAATTCTCGACGGGGGCTTGTCTTGTAGCTACAACTCCCCTACGCTTGTAGCTACAAGATGACGCAAGGGGGAACCCGTGAAGCTCACCGCCATCCGCCGCACCATCGCCGCCGCCCTCACCACCACCAAGCCCCTCAACTACCGCGCTCTCTCCGGCCAGGTCGCCCACCTCGTCGACACCGGCCGCCTCGTCCGCACCGGCGACATCCTCGACCGCATCGGCGGCAGCGACCTCAAGGACGGCCAGAAGTCCTGGTACGGCCGCCACGTCGCCAAGGCCTACCGCGCCACCCACCTCGGCGCCGACACCCTCAAGGTCTGGGCACAGCACCGCACTTCGGGCCGCTGGATCCACGTGTACGTCTACACCCCCGCCGACCCCGCCCTGTTCACGGCACTGCGTGCCTACAAGGCCACCCGTTGCCTCGTCGTCGACGTCCAGCTCGCCGCCTGACGGAGCTCCAGCCCTGAGCTGCTGCCTCCTTCGTCTGAGGAGCCAAAGTTGATCAGCGTCCACCAGGTCTCCGAACCCGGCCCCGGCCAGGTCGAACTCACCTTCACCAACGTGCTCCCGCTCACCGACGGGAACGAGGAATACGACATCACCGGACTCCGCATCACCTACGTCAATGCCCAGGCCACGGCGATCCGCCTGATCACCTCCGCCGGGCCCCTGTTCGCTCATGCCCCCGAGCTCGCGACGCCGGACACCTGGCCCGTCTGGCTCCGCAGCCTGGTCGAACAGCACCGCCCCGCGCACGTCTGACCCGCAGACCGGTCCGGCGGCCGGACACGCGACCGCCGGGCTGGTCTCTCCCACCCTGGAAGGAGTAGGCATGCCCCGCACGATCAACTGGCCGGCTCGCGAAGAATGGCAGGCCAAGGCCGAGCAGTACATCCGCACCCAGTGCTACCCCTGGCAGCGCGTCTCGGAGGATCCCGCCACATGGCTGGCCGCGGACGAACTCGCCGAAGTCCGTGCTCTCGCCGTCACCGTCGTCAAGGCCACACGTGCCGCGCTCACCCGTGCCGGACGCGGCAACGAGCGGGCCGGACTCAACGAACACGGCCGCAGCGTGGCCCGGGACTGGGCCGACATCGGTGAACTCTCCTACGGATTGAGTCACATCGTCTGCATCGCCCGCAGCGTCAACGCTGCTTCCGAGCAGGTGGAGCGGCTGGTATGCCTGGCAGGCGTGATGGTGGAGCGTCGCGATCAGGCGGCTGAAGCGGACCTGAAAGCGGCCGTCGAAAGGGAGGTCGCGGAGCGGGCCACGGATGAAGGGTGGGCCAAGGAGCTGAAGCGCCGGGAAGGCGTCGAGTGCGGGCCGCAGATCACCACCATCACCGTCCACGAGGACGGAACCAGCACCGTATCCGCTCCGGTGCCGTTCCAACCCGACTGGCCCAGCTGCTGATGCAGGATCAGCTGCACGCGGCCGCAGCCAACGAGCCCCGCGTGTGCGCGGATCCGTGCTGCGGCCGGCCGATACCTCCCAACGCCCCGTCCGGGTACTGCTCGTGGGCGTGCCGCAACGACGACGACCTCAACGAACAGGAGAACGCCTCATGCACAACGCCGGAGATCAGCTGACCGCCGCCGGAACCGGCAGATCGTCACGTTTCATCGTGGCCGCCGCCTGCTGCCGCTACGACCTGATGGCCAGCGACGCCGACGAGCTGGTCAGCCGAATCATCGAGGAGGACTGATGACCGTGATCAACGAAGCGTGCCCGTCGGGACTGTGCGATGAGCGCGAGGAATGCACATCGTGTGAAGGCTCGGGGCTCGATGGGTACGGCGAGTGCTGGACCTGCGACGGCACCGGAGAGGCCACCCCTGAGCACTGCTGCGCGTGCGGCGGCTCGCCGTACTGCGCCTGCTGCCGAGCCTGCGGCGCATCATGCGTGGGCTCCTGCCGCTGCCCGGTGGTGGTGACGCTCACGGACGGCACGGTGAAGACTCTGCCGTCGCCGGCCGATCCGCAGCCCGAGCGGGACTGGAACCAGGAGTACAAAGACGACCTCGCCCAGGGCTACATCTACGCAGACGGCAGCCCACGCGACCCCGAAGCCCCGGAGGACTGGGAAGGCTACGAGGACTGAACACGCGGCCCGCCCATCCATGGCGGGCCGCCCCGCCACCACGGACAGGACCATGCCCATAACAAGGGCATCATCGCCAACGGCCCCAGCGACACCCGATAGACCCGCGACTGCGCGCCGACGCGATTCTGTGCTTGCAGACCATGCAAATGGTCTGACAGCCCTTGCCGCGGCGGCGGTAAACCCTCAATGCCCCGTGCGGAGCGTCACATAGACGCTGCCCGCATCCGCGCAGCCGATTCTCGTACCCGCAGAAATTGAATCGGCCAGGTGCTGCATCACCGTCAGTCGGCTCTCGTCACGGACACCGCCCTTCTGTAACAGGCCGAGAATGGCATCGACTTCGCCACCCAGATGTGCGCCCTGCTCCGTGCACCGGGACGACAAAGCCGTGAACGCCGCCTCGTAGGCACCCTCAGAGTCGGCATGGACGCCGGCGGCCACGTCCAAGTCCCGCAACTGCTGCGGCACCGGCACCGCCGGGCTCGCGGCGGAGGGCGAAGACTTCGTCGGCTTCGGCGTGTTCTCCTTGCCGCTGTCCTCGATCGCACCGAGCGCGGCCAAGCCCACGAACACCACGACCGCGGCCATCGCACACCCACCACAGCTACGCTTCACCTTCGGCACAGCACCCCCACCACTCGCGTTCAGTGGGCGAACACTGCCAGCCACACAACCGGACCGGACAAGCGAAACGTCACACCTCACCCGACAGGGTGAAGCCCAGCACAGCCCAAGTCCCGGCCGCTCGAGGCCGGTACCATCACGGACGGGGATAATGGGACAGGTAAAGGGCCCGGCAGTACCACACGCGCCCAGAGACCGGCGGTACTGCCGGGCAGCCCTTCACGCCACGGCCGCCGACGGCCCCAGCAGCGCCTCGAACCGCGCATTCGACGCCGCCGCACCCCGCACTCCCACCCCCGCCTCCATCCGGCGGCATGTCGCCGCCACGAACACCCTCACCGCCCGCGTGTCCGCGTCCGCCCAGCACGTGAACTGACCCGCCCACCCCAGAGCTTCCACCGGCGTACAGCCCTCAGACATCAGCCACACGGCCATGTACGCCACATCCACCCACGCCGGACCCACCACGGGCAGCGCCCAGTCCACCAGCCACGCCCGCCCGGCACCGACGAGAAGATTGTGCGGATTGGTATCCGTGTGCAACAACGCATCACCCAGCAGCAGTTCCCGACCTGCCGGCGCGAGGAAGCCGTCCAGGTCCCGGTCAGCGAGCTGCGGCAAGACGACGCCCTCCGGCACCCGCAGACCCTGAGCATCCTCGAGGACCGCGGCGACGAGCGGCAGATCCGACGAACCCGACGACAGATCCGCATGACGGCCCGGCACCACCTCGAACCCCAGCACATCCCACCCGCCCGCCTCCACGCGCCACAGCAACCGCGGACTCACCGCCGCCACCGCCGAGTTCACCGCCACCTCGAACCCCTGCGCCATCACCCCCTGCTCGTCCTCGACCGGCACACCCTTCACGAACACCCCGCCACCCGCAGTCGACAGGATGGCCGCGAACCGGCACGTGAAGCCATGCGGCACGTCCTCCACCAGACCCACCGGCCCGGTACGCGCCGAGACCGCAGCCCGAACCACCGTCGGCAACTCCGCCCAGCCGGTCCGCATCACGCCTCCCGAAACGAGAATGGGGGCCGCTGAAAGCGGCCCCCACCGTGCTGCCCATCAGGGCAGCACCCTATCGACTACTGCTGCGTCTCCCCGCACTTCGTGCACCGGTTCTTACCGCTCCACTGCTGCCAGTTGTGATCGCACTCAGCCATCCCGCTCACCTCCCTCCCTTCGAATCCGCACACCCCAGCCCCCAACGAGCTGGGAAACCTGACCCCAGGAACCCGAGTTGCTACGCTGCCGCGGTGATCCTGCCGACGGCCCGAGATGTACGGGCGCTGCACGAGAAGTACGCGCCCACACCCGAGGCGCTCGACCTCGTGTACACCCACTGCGAGATCGTCTGGCACATCGCCGAGCAGCTCCTCGCCCGCACCGACCACGACCTGGACGCCGACCTCGTCCGAGCCGGCACCCTCCTCCACGACATCGGCGTCTACCACCTCTACGACCACACCGGCCAGCTCAACCACGGGCAGTACATCCGCCACGGCGTCCTCGGCCACGACATCCTCCGCGCCGAAGGCTTCCCCGAACACCTGTGCCGCTTCTGCTCCTGCCACACCGGAGTCGGCCTCACCAGACACGACATCCACCGGCAGCAGCTCCCACTCCCCGCAGCCGACTACCTCGCCGAAACCCCCGAAGAGCAACTGGTCATGTACACAGACAAATTCCACAGCAAGACCACGCCCCCCAATTTCCTTTCAGCCGCGTCCTATTCCGCCTACATCCAGAGATTCGGCGAAGACAAAGTCAGCGCCTTCCACGCCCTGCGAACCCGATTCGGCGAACCCGACCTGCAACC
The DNA here is from genome assembly GCF_040689515.1 of Streptomyces sp. NPDC051173. NCBI lineage: Bacteria > Bacillati > Actinomycetota > Actinomycetes > Kitasatosporales > Streptomycetaceae > Streptomyces > Streptomyces sp. NPDC051173. Next base: position 16,981 of record NZ_JBFBBD010000006.1, on the reverse strand, counting down.
CCTCAGCACCCGCTACGGCCACACCCAGGCATAGAGCCAGCTGGAACCATGAACCGCAGACCCGGTCCACTCACCGCCGCCGTTGACGAACGCGCGCTTCGTGGGCATCCGGCGCGCTGACCACACTCGACCGTGGGACAGCGCGGGCAGCAAGCAACACCCCACCGGTCACCCGGCACCCGCGGCCCAGAGCTACACCCGGCCCAAGGCTGATCCCATTGCCCGTCTGCACGTCATCACCAACGAGAGCGCCGAAGACGGGCGTGCCACACCGGTAGAGCCCCTCCGGAACCCGAAAGAAGATCTCCTTATCCGGCTTTCGCATGTCGGCGCTCCACATGCTGATCGCGGCGATCGTGACGTTCGCCGACAGATGAGCCCGCGCCCCGATGACCGAGGAGTTGACACCGATACGGTGCCCGAGGACGGCACCCTCGCCCAGGAACGCCCGCGTCACCTCGCAGTTGAACCCGACCGAGACGCCGGCGCAGAGCACTGAGCCCTTCCGCACCGTCGAGAACTCGTGCACCTTCACCCCGGGCCCGATGATGACGTCACCGCCGATGATCGCCGACGGGTGAACGAACGCCGACGAATGAACCCGCTCCGGCAGCCCCGCCAGGGCGGATTGATGAAGCTCATCCCACGTGGCAAGGAAGTCCCGCAGCTCAAACTTCGCCAGCCGCCCATAGTCGGTCTCCGCCAGCCCACCCTGCACCGGGCTGGTGACGTAGTCTCCGAGCCGAACCGATGCCATCACTTGTTCCTCCGAATGTGTCAAGCAGGACAGCAGCAAGCCGCCCCGCGGCTACCATCTCGACCACCGTCACCCGTGGACAGGAGCGAACCCTCATGCCCCGACCCCTCCTGGGCGTCGCCATCCTGACCATGGGCAACCGCCCCACCGAACTACGCGAACTCCTCGACTCCGTCGCCAAGCAGGACACCCAGCCGGCCCGCATCGTGGTCGTCGGCAACGGCACCCCGCTCCCACCCTTCGAGGAAACCGTGACCACCGTCGAACTCGACGAGAATCTCGGCGTCACCGGCGGCCGCAACGCCGCCCTCGAACGACTCCGGTCCTTCGGTGACGTCGACGTCGTCATCGACCTCGACGACGACGGCCTCCTCATCGACCAGGACGTCTTCGCCCGCGTCCAAGACCTCTTCGAACACGACCCCCGCCTCGGCATCGTCAGCTTCCGCATCGCCGACGAAACCGGACACACCCAGCGCCGCCACATCCCCCGACTCCGTACCGGCGACCCCATGCGCGGCGGCCCCGTCACCACCTTCCTCGGCGGCGGACACGCCATCTCCACCCGGATGCTGGAACAGACCGGCGACTGGCCCGAAGAGTTCTTCTTCACCCATGAGGAGACCGACCTCGCCTGGCGGGCCCTCGACGCCAACTGGACCGTCCTCTACGCCCCCGAACTTCTCCTGCAACACCCCCGGACCTCGCCCGCCCGGCACGCCGTCTACCACCGCATGACCGCACGCAACCGGGTCTGGCTCGCCCGCCGCCACCTCCCCGCCCTGCTGATGCCGATCTACCTCGGGGCGTGGATCCTGCTGACCCTCACCCGCACCCGCTCTATCGCGGGACTGCGGGCCTGGTTCGGCGGCTTCCTCGAAGGCGTGCGGACACCCTGCGGCGAGCGGCAGCCCATCCGGTGGCGCACCGTCTGGCGCATGACCCGGATGGGCCGGCCACCCATCCTCTAAGGCCGCGCCACGCTCTCGGCCTGGAGCCAGCCCGGCACCGCCTGCGGCATCCGCTTCAGCCAGTCGACGTATCGGGCCACACCCTCCGGCATCGTGATCTCAGGGGTCCAGCCCAGCAGTTGCTCCATCCGCCGCACCGACGCGTACCCGCCCAGCGGATCACCAGGCGGCATTGGGGTCTCCGTCACCGCCACTCCCGGGAAATGCCCTCGGACCAGATCCGCGACCTCCCGGATACGCGTCGGTACCCCCGTCCCGACATTGACGATCTCGTTGTGAGCCGCCGGAGCCACCAGCGCCCTCACCGTCGCCGCCGCCACATCATCAACGTGCACGAAATCCCGGACCTGCTCACCCCCGCCGTTCAACTGCAACGGCAGACCCAGCGCCGCCCTGGCCGTGAACCAGGCCACCACCCACGAGTGACTGCCCTCCTTGATGATCTGCGGATCTCCATACACCGAGAAGTACCGCACCACCGAGTACGACGTCCCGACCGCCCTCAGAACCAGTGCAGTCTGCGTTTCCCCGAACACCTTCGTGTTCGCGTACACCGACAACGGACGCAACGGTGCATCTTCCACGAACCGCGGAGGCGTCCGCCCGTACACGAACTCCAGCGCCCCGCGCAGCGCCCGCTTCCCCGGATCCGGCGACGCCCAGTCCTCCGGATTCCCGTTGCCGTACACACTCGCCGACGACACAAAACACAACCGCCGGACCCGATCCGCTCCTGCCACCGCGTCCAACACCACCTGTGTACCCGTCACGTTCGTCCGGATCGCCGACCGTGCGTCCCGCGTACAGGCCGCCACATCCGCCACCGCAGCAGCATGAACCACGAAGTCACACCCGCGGACCAGCTCACGCACCAGCACCTCGTCCGCGACGTCGCCGACCACCACGTCCTCGCCGCCGGCCCCCATGCCGAACAAGTCCCGGTACACGCGCTCCGGATACGAGTCCATGGTGCACAACACAACCGGACGAGCACCCAGGCCGCGCAACTGCGCCACGACCCGGCTGCCGATCAAGCCGCCACCGCCGGTCACCAGAACATTCTTGCCCTGCAACTCCTCGAACAGGTCGTACTCCACCACGCCTCCAAACGAGCGGAGAACACCGGCACAACCCAGTGCCATGCCGGCCCGAACTTCCCCGACCCCCGACGAGCCGAGAAACCTTTGACAAGACCACGCCACCAGCCAGCAGCCCTGCACACGACCGCGCCCAGCGACACCCCGCGGGCCGACCCGCAGCCCACCCATACCCCTGACCACCAGCAAAAACGGCCAGCGAACCTCTGACCTCCGCCGCCGCGAACAGGCAAGCTCCCTCAAATGGGGGTCAATCAGAGCACACCCGACGCCGCATGCCCTGAATGCACATTCATCCAAGACCGGTACGAGACCGGACCCGGCCAGCATGTCCTCCTAGAACCCCGATACGAGCCACCGGCCCACACCGTCCCCGCTGGCTACCGCTGGGTCACACACCCAGACCGCACAGCCACCAACACCGGAGACACTCAGCTCCCAGCAGGAACCCTCTGCCGGATCCCGCACAACCTCGTCTGCCCATGCAACGAAGAACCCTCAGGCCCACCCGTACTCAAAGCCCTCTGGCAACACAACTCCGGGCTGATCACCCACTTCGACCCGCAGGTGTCCGAAACCAGCTGACCCGACAACCGGGCAGCGCGCCTACCGCCCGGCCATCCCGGCGTCAGCCCCGGCCGCACTCTGCCAGCGCCGCTTCCAGCTCGGCGTGCACCCGCCGCAACTGAACCAGATGAGCCTCGACCTGGCCGATCACCGCAGCGAACTCCTCCGGCGACAGGCCATCCATCACCGCGTCCATCCACGGCTCCACCACCGCATGCGGCACATTCAGCCTCGGGTCATCCGAGTACGGGTCCACGCTGATCCGCGCCGCCAGTACCGGCATCGCCACCTGGCCATACTCCGCATCGAACACCGACAACTTCAGACCCGGCATCCAAGCCCCATGCGCCAGATCACCCAGAAACCCGCCGACCTCCACATCACTTACATGACTGTCCGTGCACCACGATGGACAGGTCTCCACCACCTGACCGCCACTCCAGATCGGACGCACCCAGCTACGAGGAGCAGATGACTGGAACGGTACTGACGACGTGGCTGCGGTCACGGCGACCCGGGCGGGACGCAGCGGTACAATCGGCATGGTGAATCCCTTCTTCGCGGATGGGACTTCTTGATCAGCGAGTTGGTAGCTCGCTGGTACTCACGGCCGGGCGGGTGATGACCGTCCGGCCGTTCTGCCAACCCGAACGCAGTTGGAAGCGTGACGACTTGGCTGGCTCCTATCGGCACTTAGTCTGATCGGAGGTGGTCATTCGACTGCTTGTGCGGGATCTCCAGCTGATCTCCCAGGAAGACCCTCAGGGAGTTCAGGTCCTCGGGTGTCATGTGATCTCGGAGGATCGTCGCAGCCATTTCCGGTCGGCCGATGGGGACTCGGACAGTGCAGTCTTGTGGGAGGTTGACTACATACTGACCAGAGCCGTTCCGGTTGGTGATGCAACCTCGATGCAGCAGAGTTGCCAGCGCCCGCTGAAGAGTCCCTTGGCTGACCATGAACTGCTCCTGCATTGAGGAGTGTCTCGGAAGCGTTTGCCCAGGAAGCCATTCGCCTTCGTCGATCTTGCGTCGCATGAAGCCTGCCAACGCCGTGTGGTCCGAGTGGCCGCGGGGGAAGAGCGCTTTCTTCTGACGGAGCTCCTCCAGGAACTCTTGTGCGACCTCGCCGCGCAGATTGTGCGCTCGGTTGTAGCGTGGACGCTCGCCCTTGATTGCTTCAATCTCTGCGCATTCGGCGTCGACGCGCGCGTCGAACCACTCGACGGTCTTGCGGACAACCAAGGCCCACCACTGCTTGGTGCACTGATGGTCGAGCCAGCGCTTCGTCACGTCGTTCGTGATGCCGACGTACAGCAGGCGATCGTCAACGTCGTAGAGGCGGTAGAGCGCAGTGCACTTGGGTTTGGGCGCAGATGCACCCATAGGCACCTCCGTCCGGGAGTTGTGGCGTGCGCCACCTTGCCGGTTCGACGATAGACCTTAAATGAAATTGTATCAAGCTCTCGCGTGCCGAGGTGCGGACCTCGGGGCGCGCCGAGGTCCGCGGGGGTCCGTCAGGGGATGTTCAGTTCATACCCCAGCTGATAGAGATGGGCAGGCGCGAGAAAGACGGTGGCCTCGACAGGTCGATCGTCGTTGCTGAGCACCGTCCGAAAGACCTCAAGCAGTGAGGTGTCGCCAGGGACCTCGAGTAGCTCATATTCCTCCTGGGTGGCAGCCCGGGATCTGATCAGCTCCAACTGCCTCCGTGGGGGGCATCCGAGGCTGGCGAGCAGGGTTGGGGTGCCCCCGGGGATCTTGCGACGATCAGCCAGCCGCGTTCCACGCGCCAGGTCGGCCGGGTAGTACGAGTAGGTCACCTCTGCCGGCTCCTCGTCGAGCAGTCCCACTCGAACACGAAGGACGGCGGGTTGCCCCTCCTGCAGGTGAAGAGCCTCGCGGACCCGCTTGGGCGGTACCTCCTCGGCGACCTTGATGATCCTATTGCTCGCTCGCTGGTTTCGCTTCGTTGCCTCGGTTAGCCACCGGTACGGCTGCCCCTCTTCGGACGGCGCCGTGAAGGCGGCCGGGAAGATCGTGTGCGGTGAGCGGTTGCGCACGAAGACACCCGAACCGGCTTTGCCTTCCAGTAGCTTCTCCTCCTTGAGGATCTTGAGCGCCCTCTGGATTGTGACGTTTGACGTCTTGTAGCGCCCCTCGAGTTCGCCGGTGCTCGGTAGCCTCCGATTGGGCTCCCACTCACCTGACATGATCAGCGAGCGGATGTCGGCCGCGATCCGAACGGCCAAGGGGCGCCCATCCTCATGTCTAGCCACACAGGCCACCTCCCATCTCTTCCGTAGCTTCGGCACCGCGCCCCGGGGTGAGGTGCCTGCAGAGGTGCACCCTCGTCACAAGATCTTTCCTCTCGTCGCAGCGCCCTGACCTCCAGCTTATTCCCTTAAAGCTCTTTCGATCAGGGTGACCGAGGGACTTTCGCGCCGAGAAAGCTTGCAACAATAAGCATCCTAGTTTTAAGGTTGCGACAGGTGTCAAGCCAACCGATGGGAGCCCAAATGCTGCGCGTGAAGGAGGTCGCCAGTCGTCTCGACGTTCACCCGGCGACCGTCTATCGATGGATCAAAGAGGGTCGCCTGCGGTCCGTTCGTTACGGGAAGCCGCAGGTCGTCGGTGTCGAAGCAGAAGGGGCTGGCGGTGCCATTCGGGTAACCGAAACCGCTCTGACCGCGTTCCAGGGTGATGTTGAGCAGGTGGCGTGATGGTCGTTCAGTCTGTTCCGTCTCGTCGTCTTGTGGTGACGGGGAGTATTCGCCGCGATGGTCGCGGCACGACCCGCATTGTCACTACCGCGTCGGACTGGTGTCCCGCTCCGCTGCCGTCCGAGTCTGCTGCTCGCCGTCGCGTGCTCGCCAGCCGGGGGTGGTGACGGTGTCGTTGGTTCCGAGGCCGCGTGTGGCGGATGCGGAGCAGCGTCGCGCGGATGCTCTTCTGGCCCGTATCAACCTGATCGCTGAGCACCCGGGGCATCCGAATCGTCCGTCGCTGCCGCTGTTCCAGGAGTCTCTGCGTGACGCTCTGGCGAACGCCGCCCGGTTCGCGGTGCAGCCGCGTCGGCGGGGGTGGTGAGGGTGCCGGCTGATCCGGTTGGTCATCTGCTGGATTCGTTGAACGGGTGGCTGTCGTCGACGGCTTCGCCCGGGGTGCCGGTGGTGGCGCGGCTGAGTGTGGAGACCGTTTCGGGGGCGGCGTTGTTCGCCAAGGTCTCCGAGGCGCAGGTGAAGAAGCTGGGCCACATGCTGGCAGTCGACTGTGCTGTTTCTGCGGCGCAGCGGGCGTCGGTCCGGGGTGATGGTCATGCCGACTGAGCCCGAGCCGCAGCACGGTCGTGCCGGGTCCCGTACCGACGTGCTGGAACCGCTGCCGCAGCGCATGCCCGGCGGATCCCTGTAGCCGCACCTCTCCGCTCCATCTCGGTACGACTATCCGAGGAGAACGGTCATGCCTTCCAAGCCCGTCGACCAGGCGGTTGTCGACCTCTACATCTGTGGACTGATGGACGACGACAAGTCCGTCATCCAGGGCGTTCTCGAAGCCTGCTGCGAGTGGGATCAGCAGCACCCCGAATTCGACGGGGCTGCCATGGCGCAGATCCATGAAGCCCACGAGCAGACGATGCACGACGCCACCCGCTGATCCACCTCACTCACCCGTTCCTGGCCGCTGGCCAGGCCTCGTTCTGCTCTGCTCCACCTCACGAAGGAGTACGTCATGTTCGAGCACAATCGTTCGTTCCCGACGCCGCTGGAGGAGGCTCTGCGCCGGTCCCGGATCGTCGACGCCCGGAACGCACTGTGGCCGTCGGAAGCGGAAGTCGTCGATGCGGAGGCTGGGGTGCGTGCCCGGCTGATCGCCAGCTTCCTTGCCGCGTCGGCTGCTTTCGATCAGGTCGCGGTCGACGGGGCGCTGGCGGAGGCCCGCACTTACGACCTGGCGAATCCCGGCCACCCGCCGGTCCTCAACGAGCTGATCGCGATCCATGAGCACTCCGCCGAGGCGGCGTGATGTCGCGGGACTACGCGGGTCGCTCCCGCCGCGGGTACCGGCTGTCGTCTGGCCTGCGGCCGGGTGGCCGGTACGGCTGGGCCTGTGAGTGCGGTGCCAACGGTGAGGACTACGCCGATAGCCAGGAGGCAGCACTCGCCGCCCGGTCACACGCGATGCGCTGCGGCAAGCCGGACCGCCGTATCTGCCACTGACCACATTGATCATCGCGAAGAGGAAGGAGTGTCATGACAGACCCGTGGCCCGACATGAGCCCGACGATCGGCTTGCTGATCAGATTGCGGCAGCTGATGGACGCGGTGGAGACCGGAGAAGCGGAGAAGGCCGACGGTGCAGCCGAGACCTTCAGGTTCTCGATGGACACGCGGGGGTCGAATGCGTGGGTCTACCTCTCGGAGGCGGCAGCCCGGCGCCTGACGGCCATGTTCACCGAATGGCTCGTCGAATTCATCGATGAGTGCCAGGCAAAGAAAGACCCGGCGGCAGCCTTCATGCGGGCTGTACCAGTCGACATTCAGAAGTGCAATCCCAACTAGTGACAGAGAGGACGTGCCTGTCGTGAATCCGCAGCAGCAGTCTGACGTTGAGCAGTGGCTCACCGACACGGGCCTCGGCGACACCTGGCACCAGCCCGCACCGTCTGCCGCCGAGTTCCTGGCCGCTCACCCAGACCCTTCCGGTTGGTCGTCGACAGATGTCGATGTTATCGAGCACCTCACCCGCTGATCTGTCGCTCCATTCGCTTGAAAGGAGATCCCCTTGAACAGCACTATGCGCGGCCCGCAGGAGTGGGTCGACCCGGGCCCTCGGCCGGGCCGGCCGTCTCCTCAAGACAGCGATCGTCCTCCTCAACACGGCCGCCGTCCTCGCCCTCGCACTCTGATCCTGGAAGGACCCGCCTCATGACTGAGCAGACTTTCAACGCCAGCATCCCCGGAGCCCTCCTGGCCAGCATTCGCTGCCCGCAAGGCGCTGTCCGCGTTGCTGTCATCTCGTCCCTCACTGTTGCGCAGGTCACCGTCCGGACGAAGGACGGCTCCGGGCCGACTGCCGACGCGGTCCGCCGTACCCGCATCATCCAGAACGGAGACCGGCTGTCGATCACGGTCCCTGAAGTCGAGGGCACCACAGTCATCGGCAGCACGACGATTCGTAACGGCGGCGCGACGATCATCCAGAACTTCGGCACCATCGGCGCGGATCAGTCGGTCACCGGAATGACCATCCGCAACGGGCAGGTCATCATGGGCGGCTCGCTCTCCAGCCCGGTCGAGGTCGTGGTCGGGCTCCCTGCTGGGTCTGGCGTGCAGATGGAGTCCCACAATGCTGATCTGACGGTCACCGGTGTCCTGGCCGCGCTCGACTTCAAGACGCATAACGGCAGCCTGCGCGCTGGTGTTGTCGGCCGGGTGAAGGTGCGCGGCCACAACGGCACCAACGACGTCGAGGCCGTACAGGAATGGGTCGATATCGAGACCCACAACGGTGACACCGAGATCGGCAGTTACAGCGGTGGTGCTGCCCGGATGCGCACCCGCAACGGCAACATCCGGCTCTCGGCAACACCTACGGCCAGCGGCCGCCTGGAGGCCAGCGCCTACAACGGCAACATCCGCCTGGTCGGCACCCGTCACCTCGATGTCGCCACCAGTACCCGCAACGGCCGCGTGAGCAAGTAGTCGTCCCCGGCCTCTGTTCCCCGCTGACCACGTTGTTCGGAGAGGAATCGTGAACGAGCTCCCCGCCGTCACTTTGCCAGAGCCCCGGCCGGTCGAGTGGCCGCCGCCGTCACCCGCCCTCGTACTCAAGCGGGCCCGCACCGCCGCTGAGGAGATCCTGGCCGCGGCGGAGGCCGAGGCCGCCAAGCTGCGTACCGAGTCCGCCAGTCTGCGGGCCGAGGTGGAGACGGCGGTCAACGAGGCAGAGCGGCGCAAGCAGCAGACGGTCGACGAGCACAGCCGTGTCGCGGCCATGCTCGACGAGGAGGTCGAGGCCGGCCGCCAGGCGGTGCGGCTGAGCCGGGAACGCGCCGCCCAGCTCACCGAAGAGGTCGACCAGGTACTGGCCAACGCCCGCCAGGAAGCCAACCGGCTCCTGGTCAAGGCCCAGAAGGAAGCTGATGACGCAGCGGTGCTGCTGGCCGCTGCAGAGACCCGCGGCCAGGCCGCAGCCGACCGGCAACTGGTGGCGGCGCGCAAGGAAGCCGACAACATCATCGCGCGGGCCAACACCAACGCCGAGGTCGTCGTCGACGGCGCCCGTGATGAAGCAGCGCGGTTCCGCCGCAAGGCCGAGCAGTACCGCGAAGAACTGCGGGAGCAGGAGGACAAGAAGGCCCGACGGGACAAGCGGATCGACGAATGGTCGCCGCGGGTCGCCCTCACCGCCGTCGTCGGATTGACTGCGTCCGGGGAGTTCGAGCTCGCGCAGCTTGCCGGATGGCCTCCGGTGATCGCGTGGCTGCTGCCGCTCGGCATCGACGTGTACGTCGTCCAGGCGCTCCGGCGGCACCGTGATGTGAGCGCCGCCCTGATCCTCATGGTCGCCGCGAACGCCATCTACCACCTCGCCGCGGCCGGTCTGTTCGGAGTCCGAGGCGGCCGCCCGGAGTGGTGGCTCATCGTCGGCGTCGCGGCCATCGCACCGTTCGTCATGTGGCGGCTCCACCAGATCGTCCGGCCCCGCCGCGAGCGCCGGACGAAGACCCAAGGCGAGCGTCCGGAGGCGCCCGCTGAGGCGCTCACGAACGTTGACTTTGAACGCGTCGATGAGCGTCCCGACCAGGAGCAGAAGGCGCTCACCGCGCGCCCGGATGAGCGCGTGAGTGAGCGCCCGGATGAGCGCGTGAGTGAGCGCCCGGATGAGCGCGTGAGTGAGCGCCCGGATGAGCGCGTGAGTGAGCGCCCCGACCGCGCTCACGGTGAGCGCGCAGTGAGCGCCGGAAGTGAGCGTCAGGACGCTCACAGCGGGCGCCCGGTGGGGCGTCGCCGTGAGCGCCGTGAGCGCGCTCAGAAGAAGCCGAAAGCGAGCGCCGCCAAGACGCTCACCGAACGCCGCCGTGAGCGTGTCCGCCGCCTGTACGACGAGCTCGGTAAGCGCCCCGAATGGACCGACATCCGGGGCGAGCTCGTCGCCGACAAGCTCGCCCCCAAGGCCATCTCGCGGTCGTCGTGCCAGCGCGTCCGGGACGCCATCGAAGCCGACGAACCGGCGCTCGCCGCACTCGGCCAGCCCAACGTCCGCGCCATCACCGGAAGCTGAGGAGACCTACCCATGGCCGTCAACGGCGCCGCACGAAACGGGAGCCCGTACAACGGGGCGCGCCCGAGTTTTGAGAAGCAGACGGGTCCTCGGCCGACGGTGAAGCAGTCGACGCTGCGGCAGCGGCAGCAGGCCCGTCAGCAGAAGGTCCGTCAGCAGACGACTTTCCGGAACAAGGAGAGCAAGCGCGAGTACCACATCCACATCAACAAAGGCGGTACGAACGGCGGCGGGTCGGGTGGTGCGTCGGGAGAGTGGGGGCGGAAGTCTCCGATCGGGGATGCGGATTTCCTGTCGGCTGGGCACATCCGGGAGTTCTCGGAGAAGGGCCGCAGGTCGATGCGGGAGGCGTCCATGGACCTGGCCTATGCGGCGGAGGCCCTGAAGCAGGTACTGCGGGAGGTTCCCCCGCCGCAGGGCCAGGGCCGGTCGACGGCGTATATGCGGGCGAACCGGGTGGCGCGGCAGCTGAAGCGGGCCGCGTCCGCTGCTCAGGCTGCGTCGGCGCACTGCGCCCGGACGTGGCCGGCGTTCATGCGTGAGTACGCGCCGGAGCTCAACACCTATGGCGGCCCCCGGCCGCAGGCCCGCCGGAACATGAACTTCGGGATGTGACACCGTGACCAGGGACCAGCACGCCATCGAGGCGTCGCACAGCAGCGGCAACCTCGGGTCTTTCCTTGCTCGTAAGGCGATTCCGCACAGCCCGCCGTTCGCGGTGTGGCTGGCCGAATGGCCTGCGGCCTGGGCAGCCCACTTCCAGTGGGGCGGTTCGCCGACGGCGTCCGCGTTCATCACGCTCTCGTCCGTCGCCTTGACCGGGGTGACGTGGTGGTCGGGCATGAATGCGACCAAGCAGCGGCAGGTCCAGGCGACCATCACAGCCGGAGCCGCGACCGGCTGGCTGGCCGCCGCGACGATCGCGGGCCCCGCCAGTACCGGGCTGCTGAACGCCTGGCTGATGGGCGGCCCGACGCTCGCTGGTCTCTGGTCGATCCGTATGACCATGCGCGTCAACCCTGACAAGGCTGTGAGCAGCGCGGATGGGACAGAGAAGACAATCTGGGAGAAGATCGGCCTGGCACGGGCGCGCGCCAAGGAGATCAAGGTCGGGCCCAACAAGGTCACCATTCCGGTGCAGCTCGATCCAGGTGTCCAGACCCACGACGACGCGGCCAAGGCATCGAAGAACCTGGCCAGCGCCATCGGTGTACCGACCAACGCGGTCCGCTGGAAGGATGACCCGGAGAACGCCTCCCGTGGCCAGTACGTTGTCGTCCCCGAGGACATGCTCAAGGAGCCCACCCCGTGGCCCGGGCCGTCCGCGCCCGGCGCCAGCATCGGCGACGAGCCGGTGCTGCCCGGCATCTACGAGGACGGCCCGGCCGCCGAACTGTGGTTTTCCGGCGACGAAGCTGCTGGCCGTAACGCTGCGCACTGGCAGTTCATGGGCATGACCGGCGCTGGAAAGAGCCAGGGCGGGCGGGTCGTGCTTACCGACCTGATGACCCGGCGGGATGTCGTCATCGTCGCTTGTGACCCGTCGAAGGGCGTTCAGACGTTCGGGCCGATCCTCCAGGGCATCGAGTGGCCGGCGTTCACGATGGCCGAGTGCCGGGCGGTGATCTCCGCACTGCCCGAGATGATTACCGCGCGGGCCAACGAGCTGGGCAAGCACGGCTACGACCAGTGGACCCCCGAGGCCGGCGCGAAGCTCAACATGCCCTACATCCTGGCTTGGTTCGAGGAGGTCGCCAAGCTGTTCCGCGAGGGCGAGGACATTCTGCCGATCGTCCAGGAGGCCAGGTCGGCTGGTATCACGGTCGTGTTCTCGCTCCAGCGCAGCTCTCACACGATCATGCCCACGGACGTCCGGGCCAACATCGCCGGTGGCGCGTCGTTTGGCGTCAACCGCAGTGAGGACGCCGGGTTCGTCCTCTCCGACGACACCATCGACGCCGGTGCCCGGCCGGAGCAGTGGAAGAACCTCAAGCCCGGCTACTGCTACATCGAAGGCCCCGGCATCGACGAGGACCGCTTCGCCACCCCCATCCGCACCTACCTGCTCGACAAACAGCAGGCAGCCCAGACGATCGCCGCGTTCAGCAGTGTCCGCTACCAGGGCCTGGGGCCGGTCACCGAACGCGCCGCCGGCGATGCCTACGCCAACCGCAAGCGGTACAGCTCGGTCCAGCAGGCCGCCGACGCACAGCCCGAGACGGTGGCGGCCGGCGACCCGGACATCGACTCGGATACCGCGGCCCTGTACGAGACCGATCCGGAGTACGCGGACATCACTGTCGACGTGGATCGGGAGCTGCCGCCTCTGCCGCCCGGCATGGACTGGCAGATCGCCCGCCCGCCCGCCGAGTCGAAGATGACCCGCGAGCAGTCCCTGGCAGCCCTAGAGACGGTGCTCCAGGAGTTCGCCGACCGCGGGCAGCTCGACTTCGGGCCGAAGCACATCACCCCCGAACTCGGGCGCATCGGGAAGACCTCGTCATGGGTCCGCAGGGAGCTACGGCGCCTCGTCGAGGACGGCGTCCTCGACGACACCGACGAGCCCGGCGTGTACCGCATCAAGACCCTCACAACCGTCTGACCTGCACGAACAGCACCGAACAGGCGCCGCACAGCAGGCCGAACAGGTCGTGCGGCGACGGAACAGCCACCGAACAGCTCTGCACAGCGCACTGACCAGCACGAACAACGGAACAGGCTGTTCGGCCCCACCGAACAGCCCCCGCCGATTTCCCTAACGCGCGCGCGAGGAACACCCCACCGAACAGCGACGGAACAGCCCACCGAACAGTCAGCAGCCTCAAGATCAGAAGGAGCCGAGCAATGGACACTACGAACTGATCGACACCGGCCAGCTCGGAGAAACCCGCCGCCCCGGACGCTTCCGCCTCTGACCGCCCAGCCCGCCTGAAAGGACCACCCCTCGTGAACTCCCTGCCTGAGCCGCTGCCCGGCTGGCCGACCAGCGTCGACTACCAGCAGGCCGCCCTTCCCGCGGTCAGGCGGCAACTCGCCCCGTACCAGCCGGCACCGCTGCCCGTACCCATGGAGGACCGGCGGGTCGTCGGCTACACCCAGCACGGGGGGCTGATGATCCCCGTGTTCGAAGCCCATGCTGAGCCTGTGGTGTACCGGTCTCGTGATCTCACTCCGCGTCCGGTGATCGACCCGCTCGCGCAGCGCCTCGTCGGGGCGGGTGCCTGCGCGGCAGGGGTGGGTTGGGGCCTGTCGGAGGTCATCAACGCGGCTGCGGCCGGCGGCGCGGGGCTCGCGTTCCTTGCCCTGCTGCTGCTCGCCGCACAGTTCCGCGGCGGTACGACGGTTACGCACAACGTCACCAAGAACATCACCAACCACACCAGCTGGTGGGGCAAGTCGAGCATGAACCAATGATCAACCGCTGCGTGGAACTTGCCCGCGCCGGATGCTCATTCGCTGGCCGCGCAAAGATCCCGGACTGAGGAGCAGGACGCTCTGGCTGATCGACCGGTCTTCGGGCCGACGCCCTACTTGCTGATTCGGAGTTTGGTGAGTGCGGTGGTCCAGTCGGTGGCGATGGCCTGCTGCGCCGGGGCGAGCTGAGTCTTGCCGGAACAGATCGCGGTGTGGAGCTTCGACTCCACCACGTCCTTGGGGTTGTTGGGTCCGGCGCCGGGCTTGTGGCCGGGGGACGGGGGTTCGACCCAGAGGTTGCGCGGGTCGTTGGGGTCGCCGCCGAGCTCGAGGCTGATCAGGTGGTCGTACTCGGCGTCGTGCAACGGGCCTGTGTAGCTGTAGGACTTGGCGTTCGCTGCCTTCTCCGGGCCGGTGACGGATACGGGCGGTCGGATGCCCTTGGTGTACCCGGACGGGCTGCAGATCGTCTGCTTGAGCGTCGCCTGCGTGACCTTCGGATTGAGAGCTCCGGGGGTGCACTTCGCATCCGTGAGCGGCTCCTTGACCGCCGTGTAGCGGTAGTGGCAGGAACCTGCGGCGGGCTGATCCTGGACCCTGTACTTCGCCTGCGGGCCGGGCCCGGTGGGGAGGGAGCTGGCTGCCTTCTGGGCGGCGGGCTGCGCGTTCAGCTCCTCCGGCGACGCCGCGGACGGGCTCCTCGCGTCGGTCGACGACGAGCCGGAGCAGCCGGCCAGGGACAGAACCAGGAGCGCGGCGGCAGCGATCTGGGCATGGCGGACGTTCACGTGACCCCCGTGATGGTGCGGTAGTGGCGTGGCGAAACTACCCGCGCAGTACGGCTTCCGCCTGCTGGGACCCCGGTGCTGTACCTGGACTTGATCGAGCCTTGGCAACGGCTTGGGGGCTCTGAACGTCACTACAACACGACACAAGTCACCCGATCATCTTTTCTTCCGAGTGTCCGGGAACTGGACTGGTCAGGTCTGCGACGTAGTGGACGACGTCCGGTGAGGCTGCTCCGTTGAGGCGGCGCCGCCGTGAAGGCCGCGGCCGACGGCTGGACGGCGCGAACCGACAAGGGGGAATCATGTCCACTTCGGCTCAGAGAAGTTGCACGTCGGTAAGGAGCTGTGGCGCCGCTGCCGTCACCTTCTTCATCCTTGCGACCTGTCTGCGCATGAGCGGCGACGGCAACGATGCCGGGGCCGTGGTGCTACTCGTACTCCTCATAGCAGGACTCGTGACGGCCTGGATCTCACAGGCCCGACGTACCGCTGCGCAGGAAGCTCAGCTCCGCGAGATCCACCTCGCGCAGTCCATGGAGATCAGCCGCTATCACGCGATGAACTCCCGCGAGTTCGAACAGGCCATCGCCTATCTCTGTGAACGCGACGGCTGCTACGACGTCCGGGTCACCGGCGGGGCTGGCGATCTCGGAGCCGACGTCATCGCTACCACTCCCGACGGCCGTCGCATCGTCATCCAGTGCAAGCGCTACAGCCTTACACATAAGGTCGGCTCGCAAGATCTTCAACGTTTCGGCGGCACATGCTTCGTCGTCCACCAGGCCCAGGTAGCAGCTCTCGTCACCACGACCCAGTTCACCAAGCCAGCCGCAACTTACGCCCGTCAGAGCGGCATCCGCTGCTACGACCAGAACACGCTGGCCGCATGGGCATCCCGGACCGGCCCTGCGCCATGGGCGTAGCAGTTGCTCCCTCCCCTGTGGCGTGTGCCGGTCGACTCCCCGCCGGGTTGCAGACGGATTGCCGCGAACGCTGACGCTTGCGGAGTCTTCCCCTGAGTTGTCACGGTGCGTAGGCACAATGGGAGCAGTACAGCCCCACGGTCCCACGCGCTGCCGAGGAGCCCACCGTGCACGACCCCGCCGCCGAAGCCGAGTACGACTGGCCAGCATGCACTGCCTGTAATCGCGACTTGTGGCACACCGAACTCGGCCGGCAAACCTGCCGGATCTGCGAGGAGAAAACCGCAGCCCGGCTTACCGAACTGCTGGCCCTCTTTGCCCAGCTCAACACCACCGCAGCCCTGATACGCGGAGCCCGCCCACCGGACGCGGCGACGTCCGGATCGAGAGTCCCGCCGATCCCGCCACGGCTCGACGTCCTCTCGCTCACCGCTTCCGGCGGGATCGCGACCCGACTGCGGGACATCGAGGACGCCTGGCGCGCTGAGCTCCGCCGGACAGCCCCGTCCTGGACCGTGGCCCCTTGGCGCGGCAGCCCCGCCGAGGCCGTACCCGAGCACGTCCGGTTCCTGGTCAACAATCTGCCCTGGGCTGCTGGCTGTTACGAGTCGATCGGCCAGGACGTCGAGGATGTCCGCCATCTCCACGCCGAGTGCACCGCCGCCCTGTCCGATGACCGGAGACCCGGCCGGGTCGGTGTCGGTCTCTGCCCGGTCGTCCTGGACAACAGGCTGTGCGCAGCGCCGCTGTTAGCGTCGGCCGCCAGTCACCGGATCCGGTGCGGGAACTGCGGCACGGAGTGGGCCGACATGGCCGCGTGGCGTGTTCTCCGGCGGCAGCAGGAGGCAGCGCAGGCTGGCGAGGCAGCTTGAAGCAGCGCCTGCTTGACAATTCAACGGACCGAAGTGATGATCTGATGCGATAGCCGTCATGTCGCGCAAAGGCCACCCTATGGGCGGCCTTTCGTCGTTCCGGAGGTGACTATGCCCTCCACGGCGCTCGCCACAGCAGCCGACGTCGCCTACTGGACCGGCCGCCCGGTCGGCACCATCTGGCGCTGGGCGTCCGAGGGCCGCATCACCGTATATGGCCAGGGCAAGAACGCCCGCTACAACGTCATGGACATCAACCCCGCTGTTCGCGACGAGGACGGCAACGTCGTCACGCCGACTCCCGCCCC